>JANWXA010000070.1 GCA_025055465.1 Candidatus Kapaibacterium sp. | reverse complement strand
ATTGCAATTGATCATGATGGCCTCGTAACCCAGGCGGCGTAGGGCGAAAATCCCTTGGACACAGCAATAGTCAAATTCAATCCCCTGCCCGATGCGGTTTGGTCCACTGCCCAGGATAACGATCTTGCGGCGCTTTGAGGGCCGGGACTCATTTTCGCCGGGTGCATAAGTGGAATAGTGGTACGGTGTTTCAGACTCAAACTCAGCAGCGCATGTGTCCACAGTCTTGTAAACAGGGGATATCTGGTGTTGTCTGCGGAACGATTGGATTTCGGAGTCACTGCAGCCTGTGAGGACTGCAAGCTGGACGTCGGAGAACCCCATGGCCTTGAGCTGACGTACGCGGTCGGCGCCTAAGCGTTGGAGCAGGGTTGTACTCGTTGCATTGATTTTCGAGCGAGAACGAAGGACTTCGTGCGCAGCGTGGACGATATCCCGGCACTGTTCGATGAACCATGGATCATACCCAGTGAGGGCGTGAATTTCATCACTGCTCATACCGCAGCGAAGAGCATCGCAGAGGTCAAAGAGGGAACGGGAGTGACGACGGCGTAGTCGAGCGCGCAGTGGCTCTCGCTCTTCTTCGCTCAGCGGTTGTAGGTAGTTGGGGCGGTCGAAGCCAAAACCGAAACGACCCTGTTCCAGACTTCGGATAGCCTTCTGGAGAGCTTCTTTGAAGGTGCGTCCCAACGCCATGGCCTCGCCGACCGACTTCATCTGCGTGCCTAGTTCATCGGATACTTCCGGGAACTTTTCAAAGTCCCACCGAGGGATTTTCACGACCACATAGTCAATAGCTGGTTCAAAGCACGCCGGGGTTTTTCCTGTGATGTCGTTGAGGATTTCGTCCAGTGTGTAGCCGATGGCTAATTTGGCGGCAATCTTGGCGATTGGGAACCCCGTAGCTTTGGATGCTAAGGCAGAGCTACGGGAGACGCGCGGGTTCATCTCAATGACTACCATCCGTCCTGTTCGGGGATCGACAGCAAACTGGATGTTCGAGCCACCGGTTTCTACGCCGATTTCACGCATGATGCGGATGGCAGCGTCGCGCATCTGCTGATATTCGCGGTCGGTCAGGGTCTGTGCAGGGGCGACGGTAATAGAGTCCCCGGTGTGGACTCCCATAGGGTCAAGATTTTCAATAGAGCACACAATGACGACGTTATCTTTGCGATCGCGCATGACTTCCAGCTCGTACTCCTTCCAGCCCAGCACCGATTCCTCTACCAAGACGCGGTGAATGGGGCTGGCGACGAGGGCGGTGGTAAGCAGCTCTCGGTATTCTTCCATGTTATAGGCGATGCCGCCGCCAGTTCCCCCCAGCGTGAAGGAAGGGCGCAAGATGGCGGGAAAGCCGACTTTTTCTATAGCATGCAGCCCTTCGGTAAGGGAGTGTACGAAGACACCGTGAGGGGTTTCCAGGCCGCAGCGTCGCATGGCCTGCTGGAAAAGCTGACGGTCTTCGGCTTTACGAATCGCCTCCAGGGAGGAGCCAATGAGGCGCACACCCCAACGATCCAGGACACCACTTTCGGCAAGCTCGACAGCGACATTAAGTCCGGTCTGTCCCCCCATGGTTGGAAGTAGGGCATCGGGACGCTCGCGGGCAAGAATTTTTTCGACGAACTCTGCTGTAATGGGCTCAATGTATGTAGCATCAGCCAGGTCTGGGTCGGTCATAATGGTGGCGGGATTAGAGTTGAGCAAAATAACCCGTACCCCTTCTTGCCGTAAAGCCTTGCAGGCTTGGGTTCCGCTGTAGTCGAACTCGCAGGCCTGGCCGATAATGATGGGGCCGGAGCCGATGATGAGAACACTCTGGATATCGGGGTACCGTGGCATGGTGTAGATGCGAGTGCTACAACCTCTTACGGGATGCGGCCCGCCGAGCGGAGCTGTTCCTCGATCCAGCGATATGTACGCTCCAGACCAACTTCCAGAGGAGTATGGGGCTCCCACCCCAGAACGGCGCGCAGGCGGGTGTTATCACTATTGCGCCCGCGAACGCCCTGGGGCTTGGTGAGATCGTGGCGTTTATGGACCTTCTTTCCGGCGATGGCTGCTACAAGGTCTACCAGCTCGTTAATCGTTACCAAGCGATCGCTTCCCAAATTGAGTGGTTGGTTGTATTCGGAGAGCATGATGCGGTAGATTCCCTCGACGCAGTCGTCTATGTACAGGAATGAGCGTGTCTGGTTGCCGTCGCCCCAGATCTCGATCTCATCACCGTCATGAGCGAGCGCTATTTTGCGGCAGATGGCAGCGGGAGCTTTTTCGCGCCCCCCTTCGTATTCGCCCAGAGGGCCGAAGACGTTGTGAAAACGGGCAATGCGGATAGTGATGCTGTAATCGGAGGCATAGTATTGACACAGCTTTTCGGTGAAGAGCTTCTCCCAGCCGTAGCCTTCCTCCGGGTCAGCAGGATAGGCCTCTTCTTCGCGGAGCGGGAGAACATCGGGGGCATTCTGACGATATTGGGGATAGATGCAGGCGGAGGAGGAGAAGAAGAAGCGCCGTACACCGGCAAGGCGACTAGCCTCCAGCATGTGGGTGTTGATTAGGATGTTGTTGCGAGCAATGTCGGCGTGGTTGTGCGTAATGTAGCCGATTCCGCCCATGTCAGCGGCGAGGTTGTAGACGTGCTCCATCCCCTCGGTTGCTCGGAGGCAGTTTTCCCAAAGGCGCAAGTCCAGCAGGAGGAATTCCTGGGCAGCCGTTGGTTCGTATGCAGGTGGCTTGATGTCTACTCCCCGCACCCAGTAACCCTGGCGGACAAGAAATCGAACCAGATGGTGCCCGATGAAGCCGCCAGCACCGGTGACAACGACACGGTTCGGCATTGTGGCGCATATTCGTTCAACAGCAGGCGTGATGACGTACGAGATAGGGGAGTTGATGCGAGGTGCGGAAAACGTCAGGCAGACGCTAAGTTTGTGGCTTGCGGACGTAATGGTGAGGGAAAGTCCATGGGGAGTCTGTCTTTGAGGCCTCCAGCCGGCAAAGAACCGATGTGGTGGAATCGCCTGTGGTTGACCTGCCTGCTCACTGGTGGCATGGCACTGTTAGGAGGTGGAGCAATGCGGGCAGTGGCGCTGTTCTCAGTCTTTCGCCCCTTTACGGTGGAGATAGAACCAAGTCTGACACCGGTAGAGCGCCTCCAGAGTTATCGAATTGTTGCCAGTGGAAGCCCGTATGTGTGGGTGGGGGGAATGTTGTTCTTCGTAGGAGTTGGGGGTAGTGTTGTCAGGAGGTGGCGGCAAGTCCGACGACAGGGCTGGGTACTTATGGCAGCGGTGTTAGCTGTGTTGGCGCTATTGGTGGAACTCTGGATACTTCTGCGCTTTGATATTCCTTTGGTACGGTCGTTTAGTGTGGCAACACCAACGGTAGAGCTCGTTGAGCGCCTGATTCTGGAGCGAGTTCACATGGGTGGGGCAGTGGCGACTCTGGCTGCCCTTGCAGAGTGGACTATCGTGCTGCTGTTTATCTGGCGTCCGTTGGAGAGAGACCAACATGAATCCTGAGCGGTTGGTGGAGGAACTACTGAAGGTAGCACAGCACTGTGGAATCCGGATTCGGCGGGAGCAAGGGCGTTTCCGCGGTGGATACTGCATTGTGCGCCAGCAACGCCTTATTTTGCTCAATCGCTCTCTGCCGCCGGAGCAAATGGGGTATGTCTTGGCGGAAGCATTGCGCCATGTTCCGTTGGAAGGGGTTCCGATGCGCCCAGCGGTGCGGGCGTGGTTGAGCGAAGTGTGGGAACAATCCGCACATGGAGCCCTGCTTCTGGACGTCTCCATGCCAGGACAACAGTTAGGCCGGAACGGGTGATGTGGCGTCGGTGGCTCTGGAGTGTTGTTCTGTTCCCTACCGTTCTTTGGGGACAGATTCGGGAGGGACAATTGCTCGATCGTGTCGTAGCGCTGGTTGGTGGGGAAGTGGTTTTCGCTTCCGATGTGGAGGCTCAAGTCCAGCTTTTTCGGCAGCAGCTTCCGCCGGGCATAGAGCTTGCTGATAGCCTTCTGCGCCGACGGGCTTTGGAAACGCTGATTGACGAGAGGCTTATGCTGCTCAAGGCGCAGGAAGACAGTGTCGTAGTTAGCGATGACGAAGTCACCCAGCGTCTGGAGTTTCAGCTTCAGCTTCTGCTTCAGCAGATGGGTTCGGAGCGGAGGGTGGCGGAGGTGTACGGCATGTCGCTGGACCAAATTCGGCGCGAGTATCGGGAAGAAGTGCGCAAGCGCTTGCTGGTAGAGAAGTTGCAACAGCAACGCTTAGGCTCGGTGCGGTGCAGCGCGAGGGAGGTGGAGGAGTTTTTCCGCCAGTACCGGGACTCCCTGCCGTTAGTGCCAGCGCAGGCAGAATTGGCGCATCTGGTGCGTTTTGTGCAGCCAGACTCAGCCGCACAGCAGCAGGTGCAGCAGTTGGCCCAGCGTGTACGGGACAGCTTACTCCGCGGCGGTGATTTCGCCGAATTTGTACGCCGGTATAGTGACGACCGTGGCTCTTTGCCAACCGGAGGTGATATTGGCTGGGTAGAACGCGGCAAGCTCCTTCCGGAGTATGAGCGGGCGGCGTTTTCGCTCCAGGTTGGAGAAATCTCACCACCAGTGGAGACCCCGATGGGCTACTATCTGATTCAGCTCCTGGACCGCCGGCAAGAGGCTGTACGGACCCGCCACATTCTGTTTCGTCTACGGGGAGATGTGGAACGGGTGCGTTCGGAACTCCTGCAGTTGCGGGATCTAGTGCTTCGCGGTGCCGCCTTTGATTCTCTCGCGCGACTTTATTCCGAAGAGTTGGATACGCGTGGGTTTGGAGGTGCTCTGGGCTTGATCTCCCTGGAAGGACTCTCGGGAGAAGTACGTATGGCGGTGGAGCAGCTTCCCGACGGCGGGGTTTCTGAGCCACTCCCATACGTAGCAGACCCCAACCGGCCGGGGTTGCAGTTACTGTACCGTAGGCGACTTGTACCTCAGCACCGGGCACAGTTGCCAGAAGATTATCCTTATGTTGAGCGCTTCTGCCAGCAATGGAAGCGTGAACAGGAGTACCGGCGCTGGATTGCCGAATTGCGACACCGCTTTCCGTGGGAGGTTCGGCCGTAAAAGTCATGAGGCATGCATATCTGGGTATCCGCTATTCTGTTGTGGGGTCACTGCTTTTCACTGCGCTGCAACTTCGAGCTCAGGTGCCGGCGCCTCTCCAGCAGCCGTTCCCGCCGCAGCAAGCTCTTCAACAGGAGCCGGAACGAGCTGACACTCTCCGGCCCGTTCCGCTACCGACGGAAGAGTCGGTCGTTTTTACCCCGGAGCAGGACAGTGCGTACGTACATGCTCGACGAAATCCTGTGCCGCCGTTAGCACGATTTCAGGCGGAGTTGCGCCAATCGTGGTCAGCATGGTGGGAGGCTCTGCAGCGTGCTGTTGCACCGCCGCTACAGAGCGCATTGCGAAACCTCCGTGTGGAGCCAAGCTATCTTGCCCCGACGGGGGAGGAACTTGTACAGTATGCCTATGCCCTGCAGCAGGCTCAGGCCTTACCTAATCCGACGGGACGGCGAACCCCCGGTAGCGGCATCGCCATCCCGTGGGGGACAGTTGCCCAGCTCTTAGGTCTTGCCGAAGATCTCTCCCCGACGGTACGATATGAGATATCCACAGTAACTCATGTGCAGGTAGTGGTTTACTCGGCGCAGGCGATTTTGGTAGCGATGCTCTTTGATGGTCTCCAGCCGCCGGGGCGGTATAGTTTGACGTGGAATGGGCGGGACGAGCACGGTCGGGCCCTCCCGCCGGGTGACTACGTTGCCGAGGTCCGTATCGGGAATGGACACCGCCTCTATAAACGTATTCGCCTCAGTGCCTCCGATGTTCGGTAGCAGTCAGAGCGAGAGCATTACTATGTGGTGGTTAGGTTTGAGTTTTGCCTACACAGTGGTCGCTGTGGCGGCGCTCCAGGCGGTACCAGTGGTTGTCAAGCTCCGCGCATTGTCGCCAGCTTTTGCTGAATGGAAACAAGCAGGACGCGCGGGCTCAGTGAGGGTGTTTGGTTCCCTGGGGGGGGTGCACATTGCGCGTCCATACGTGCCCAGCGGACTGCTGCGGGCGCTCCAGAGGCGGACGCACGGACAAGGAACGATACGCTTACACCGACATCTGGCGGAACTGGAGCGCATTGTCGTGATAGAATTCCCCAGCGCCGTAGACACAGCGATTTTCCTCCGAAAGATACGCCTCCATCCCGACGTGGAGTATGCCGAACCACTTCCAGAGCGTTTTCTCTGCGGGACACCCAACGACCCGTTGGTGGTCGAACAGTATGCCTTGGGGCTTATTCGCGCCTTTGAAGCATGGGATGTTGTGCCGTCGGATGTTGAGCCGATCCTCATCGGCATTGTTGATACTGGCGTAGACCTCGAGCATCCGGATTTGGCCGAGAACCTGTTTTGGAATGCCGGCGAGATAGGAACCGACGCCCACGGGCAAGACAAACGTTCCAACGGGATAGATGATGATGGCAATGGCTTCGTTGACGATTGGAGAGGTTGGGATTTTGCTGCCGGCGCTGGTGATCGCCAAGATAATGACCCCAGTCCTGGCAACGCCCACGGTACCCATGTAGCCGGTATTGTTGGGGCGGTGGTCAACAATGCCCGCGGAATTGCAGGGCTTGTGCCTCGAGTACGACTGTTGGCAGTTAAAGTCGGCCCCGATGGTGCGGGGGCGTATTCGGTAGTAAACAGTTACCAGGGCATCCTGTACGCGGCTTCCATGGGAGCAGCGGTTGTCAATTGCAGTTGGGGAGGGCCGGGGCGTTCGGAAGCAGAGCACGAGATCGTTCGGACTGCAGTTGCAATGGGCTCGGTGGTGGTCGCTGCTGCGGGCAACGACGGGCGGCGCCTACCATTCTATCCAGCAGCCTATCCTGAAGTCCTCTCCGTAGCGGCGACGGATTCCGCTGACCGCAAGGCGTGGTACTCCAGCTATCATGAAACCGTGGACGTGTCGGCGCCGGGCGATGAAATCCTTTCTACAATCCCTGGGGGGCTATACACGCGCATGCAGGGGACCTCTATGGCGGCACCGATTGCCTGCGGCGTTGTCGCACTGGTCCGCCAGAAATTTCCTCACTACACACCGTATCAGGCAATGGCGCGCGTCATGATGACAACCGATGACATAGACCGCCTCCAGGTCTGGCTGGCGGGGCTGATGGGCTGGGGGCGGGTCAACGCCTATCGAGCTCTGGTTGCGAATGCGCTGGTAGCATGCCTAATAGACAGCATCGTCGTTACTGATGCCGATGGGGACAACTTCTTCGACGCTGGGGATACCTTGTTTGTCCGGCTCGGTGTTCGCAATGTGCTGGATCCTGTGGATAGCGTCACCGTGGACGTCTTTTCTCCGCTTGTCCCCGCACCGACATACTTGCGACAACGCCTTACACTGACTGGACTGGCAACGGGTGAGTATCGAATCCTGCCACAAACCTTCGCTCTACGGATAGCCTCCGACGTACCCCACAACGCCATTATGGAGCTCCGTTTCGGCGTGCGGTGGGGTGGGAAACTGGTCGGGCGCGCCTGGGCTACGGTGGTCCTGCGCCCGGTTTACCGCACCCTGGCAGCAAATAATATCTCGGCCACTTTCAACAGTCGTGGCAATATTGCTTTCAATGACTACCCCGAGAACTCGCAGGGAGATGGCTTCCGGTGGCGTAACAGCCCTAACCTTCTCTTCGAGGGGGCGCTGATGGCTGGAATTTCTGCTGAACGTCTTTCTAATGTTGCCCGCGGAGCGATGCAAGAGCATCAGGACCGGTCATTTGTGACACGCCAGGTTCTTCGCCTTTTCCAGCCCGGGGCACATGCTGCTTTAGAGGCTGAAACAATTTTTGAGGACGAGCGGCGCCCTGGGGATGCCGGCATTGGCGTGCGCCAGCGTATGTATCAGTTCGACCAGCCGGAATGGCGGGACTTCGTGCTGGTCATCCATGACATAATAAACCGGACGGACACAGTGTTTGAGTCCCTTCATGTAGGCTGGTACTTAGACTGGGATATCAGTCCTTCGGCCCTGGGCGATCGAGCTCTCTACGATGATGTCTCCGGTGTTGGCTATGTCGTCTGTGAAACGTGTACCACGCCGCGTCCTATGGCAGGAGCTCTCATAGTGAGCAACCAGCCACCGAATTTTTACGCTATAGACAACGATGCACGCGACCTTGGTGTCTATGACGGGTTTACGCGTGAAGAAAAATGGAGGGCGATGAGTAGCGGCATCGCTCGCAAGCAGTCCAATCGGACTGATGCTTCGATGGTGCTCGCGGTTGGGCCTCTGCGTTTGAGCCCGAATGATACTGTTAGTGTTGTTACAGCTCTGGTTGCTGGAATGACGGTCGATGAGCTGCGTCGGGCCGCTTCTGCTGCGCGCCGAGCCGCGGCATCGCTGGGAGTGGATACGGTCCCCTGGTCCCCCCTGCCTAAGCAGTTGGCTGCTGCTGTCTATCCCAACCCATGGTATCGGGGGCTAACACATCCAAGTCTTGTCGTCAAGTTGCCGGAGCGGCGCTACCTTCGGATTCGTCTGGTAGACGCGCTTGGACGTGAAGTTGCCCTCCTCGCTCAAGGGCTGTATCAGCCCGGCACCCACACCATTGTCCTTGAACCGGCAGTGATGAGCAGCGGCATTTACTTCCTCTACATAGTAGTGGAACGCGAAGGGATAGTCGTCCCACTGGTAATTGCCCACTAAGCATGGAGTACTATACCCGATTACTGCAGCTTGTTCAGGACTGTCGGCCAGACTTTGAACGCTTCTACCTCAAGCAGAACCGGCGGGCTGGCATCCGACTGCGCAAGCGGATGCAGGAACTCCGCCGCTTGGCAAAAGTGATTCGGGATGAAATCCAGCAACTCCGCCGCACTTTCCCTCCACGGCCGAAGCGCCGCCCAAAGCAGCCCGAGCAAGAGTGAGCCAGTAACAGCGACGGACACGGCCTGTAGGGCTAATTTTGCTACCCGTGTAGTAGAACGAACTCAAGAAAGCCACAGATGGCTGGCGTGCGGATAGAGACGGACACGATGGGGCCCATAGAGGTCCCAGCCGACAAGTACTGGGGAGCACAGACAGCACGTTCGCTCATCTACTTTGCCATCGGTACCGAGCGGATGCCGCGCGAGCTCATTCGGGCTCTGGGCATCGTCAAGAAGGCAGCAGCCCTTGTTAACCGAGACCTTGGCCTGTTGCCGCCAG
>JANWXA010000006.1:12983-19693 GCA_025055465.1 Candidatus Kapaibacterium sp. | reverse complement strand
ATGCCTGGGAATGGTGTCACCAGCAAAGCGCGTATACAGTACAATCCCCATTGTATCTGTACGCCGATTGACCGCGTGGAGCGGTACCCTGTAACCTCCGGGGAAACGTGCCCACAGCTCTAACAGGAAGGTGTCCAGACGCATGCGCCCACGGGCGTCCAACACAAGGGTGCTCCAACGCTTGTACCGTTGTGCCTGAAGCAGCTCACCGTCAGTTGCTGCCAGCCCCACAGGCAGTATACCGAATCGACTCCAAAAGTAGCCGTTGACAGCAGCTAAGATTCTGAACGGGGGGTGCAATGTATCGTAGCGTTGAACAATATCAGCAAGGGTCTCACGCCGCCCTGGTAAAGCCGGGATGAACTTGACCTCCAGGGAGGGCTGCTGCAAATCCACTCGCAGCACTCGCAGCTGTCGCTCCGTGGAGCCTACAAGCCGATAATGCTGGTATCGGACCCCAGTAACAAGTATACTGTCCGCAAGCAACTGCCATCGCAGCACCGAAGGGCGTCCTCGGATAGTGGCCTTACGTCTCGGCCTCGACGCAGCCGCACGATTTCTCCGAGATGCTTCCCCTCTTTTTCGAGCTTTGGTCTGCGCCCCTTTCCGAGTAAGAACCACACGCTGACGCCTTTTCGACTCTGCAATCACTGACACCCCAGCCGGCGCCAGGTCAAGCCTCGAGCAGGGCTGCAACTGGGGCGATAGCACCAAGGATAAGATAGCCGCTCCTATACCTACCACCTCGCACATCATCCTCCTCACCCGACTTCCTACCGCTGCCAGAGCCGCTTCAAATGATGCCAAGAATATGAAAAAATAAGCGATGGTGCCAAATTCCGAACATACCGATACTGCAGCTCCCCTGATAGTTGGGCAAATACCAGCCAGCGCCATCCTACCTCGCCAGCAAGCGAACCCAGAATGTAGCCGAAGAGAGCGTAGCTCAGATGTGCTTGATACGCAATCAGCGGCAGGCGCAGCCCGTATGCTACTAATCCCGAAATCCCCAGGAGAGCCAGCAGGAGGAATATCTCCGTGGAGTCTATCGCCAGGCGCTGGTATGAGTCAACCAACAGCCGGCGTTGTTCACGCAGCCACGCCAGCGTTATTCCCAGACCCAGTGACAGCACTCCGATTGGTAGTGCTAACGCCAACTCCACTACAGGGGTAAACACCCCAACGAAAAAGCCCTGCAAGGCCAGCACGATAACGTACTCCCACAAGCGCCGCCGGATCTTTCGCACCAAGACCGCTCCAACAACGTGCTCGGCCAGCATCCGCTCGCGTCCTTGTCCGTGAGCGTACAAATTACGTAATTTCGATGGCAGCCTTCTGTATCCTTCCCACAACGCTCTTCCGGCATGTCAGCCACACTTCAACTGTACAGCTTTATCCTCGCGCTCGCCCATACAGTTGCGAGGCATATTCCAGGAACCCGCTGCAAAGCGCACGCACGACGACTGTGGGTGCACCATCTCCGAGAGCTACAGGGCTTGCATTGTTCAACGGGGACACCGCGACTGTGGGTTCACGCCGCCTCCGCCGGTGAGTTTGAGCACATCCGCCCCGTTCTGGAATTGTTGCGGGAGCGTCTTCCAGGCCTTTCGGTCGTGCTTTCCTTCTTCTCCCCCTCCGGCCTTGCAGCACATAAAACTACCCCCCTTGCTGATGTAATCGTCCTCTTACCCCCTGATCTCCCAACCACCGTTCACTCCTTCCTGAACGCCGTACATCCAGACGTTGCTGTATTTATCCGTTACGAACTATGGCCAGGATACCTTACCGCACTCCGTCAGCGCGGGATCCCCACGGTTTTGATGGCCGCAACGTTTCCCCGAAGTCACCTCTGGACTCTCCCGGGACCACGAACGCTGTTACGCAAAACACTTCGCTGCTTCCGGCTCATCATGGCGCTGAACAGCCGCGAAGCCGTTGCCTTCCAGCGTTTCGTACCTGATGTCCCCACCGTCTCCATTCCCGACCCGCGCTACGACCGAATTTGGGCCGTCGTCCATCAGCAAACCGATTTACATCTACCGGACGCTTCTCACACCTCCGAGCGCTTCCGGATCGTGGCCGGTAGCACCTGGAACGCTGACCACCGGCTATTACGGCAGGCAATTCCTCGGCTTCCGGAAGCCCTTCGAGCAAGGCTCACCCTGGTCATAGTGCCTCACGAACCAACGCCTGAAGCGGTTGATTCCTTACTCCGACTTTTCCCACAAGCGTACTGTTGGAGTCGCATCCAGCCCAATACCTCGTTAGCAGAGGACAGAGCAGCCCCCTTGGTAGTAATCGTCGATCGGCTGGGGCTCCTCCTACAACTGTACCGAATTGGAGACGCAGCCTATGTCGGGGGTGGTTTTGGGCGCTGTGTACACAATCTCGCCGAGCCCGCCGCCTATGGACTGCCCCTTGCTTGTGGACCCGCTGTCGCGGCATCACCAGACGCAGGAAAGTTGCTTTCCGCTGGAGCCCTAACTATTGTCCGTACAGCCGACGAGCTTGCCCAGTGGCTTGAGACCATGTCTACGAGTCCCGCGCACCGAGAGCATCGGGGAGCGGCTGCTCGGGCTGTCATTGAACATCAACTCGGAGGTGCCGAAAACGTTGCCACCACCCTCGCTACACTTCTGCACTCGCGCTATTCAAAAGTCCAGCAAATTTCGTAGAGCCGCCACAATGCGTTCCACTGTTGGAACCACCGCGTCCATAAGCCCACGGTTGTAGGGCACTGGACAATCAGGACTGGCAACTCTCTCCACCGGGGCATCCAACCATTGGAAGGCCTCGCGAGTAAGAGTTGCTACAATCTCAGCCCCGAATCCGCAGGTCCATGTGTCTTCGTGTACGATCAGGCACCGGTTTGTCTTCCGCACAGATGCAACAACAGCCTCTACATCCCATGGCACCAGCGTGCGCAAGTCTATCACTTCTGCATCTACATCGAGTTGCTCCACAGCCTCGAGAACCCGATAGAGCATTGCTCCCCAGGTAACGACAGTGGCCCGACTCCCTGCGCGGACTTTCGCCGCCTGACCGAACGGCACTACGAAAGCATCTCCGGGATAAGGTCGCCGAGCCATCGGCGTATCATATAGCGCCCGATGCTCAAAAAACAGCACAGGGTCATTCCCCCACAGTGCTGTTCTCAGCAATCCAGCAGCATCTTCAGCATTCGCTGGAAAAGCAACCCGCCAACTGGGGGTGTGGGCAAAAACGGCTTCACCACAGACGCTGTGCCACGGATCCCCAGTGACTTTGCTGAATCCAACAGGGATTCGCACTATGACTGGAGCAGCAAACCGCCCATTGGTCCGCCAACGGATCGTGCCACAATCATTGAGCTGCTCGGTAGCAGGGTCGGCATACTTCCGAAATTGAATTTCTGCTACAGGCACTAAGCCTGCCAGAGCCATTCCTACAGCTCGCCCGATAATACCCTCCTCCGACAGTGATGTATCAAAGACACGCTCAGAACCGAACCTGCGCTGCAGCTCTACCGTTGCTCCATGCACCCCCCCTTTGACACCGACATCCTCCCCAAAGACAAGCACCCGTGGATTTCGTTCCAGCTCCTGGTGCAGCACACGCCGGATCGCCTCTACCATATTGATGCGCGGACCGCTGGGCTGCGGTATAGGCGTCCCTGCAGGGGGGCGAATACCCTCGGCGAGCAGCCCACCTACTTGCTGAGGTGCTGCCGGTTCAAAGAAAAGGAAACGGCGCACAGAGTGGGGCTGGGGCTCTGGTTGCGCTAAAGCAGAATCCAACGCCGTCCGCGCTTCTGCCTCCACGGCTTGCTCTAACTCCTTCCACTCGACCACACTTAGCAGACGGCGGCGTATTAGAAAGCTCCGCAACCGGTGAAGCGGATCGCGCCTCTGTTCGCGCTCCCGCTCCTCAGCGGCCTTGTATGACTGGGTGTCCGCGCTGGAATGTCCGCACAGGCGCGGCACCCACACCTCTACAAGTGCAGGTCCGGCAGATGAGCGTACGTACGGGATAGCTTCGGCGAGTACCTCAGCCAGCTCTTCGGGGTCCGTCCCATCAGCCTCCCAGGTACGAAGCCCACCAAAGGAGCGCAAATTTGGCACAATGCGTCCGCCAGGGATCTGGAGCCTGGAGGGAACAGAAATGCCGTAGCCATTGTTTTCGATGAAAAACAGCATCGGCAGTGTCAGTGTTGTCGCAATATTGAGAGCCGACCAGAAACCGTTGGTAGCAACGGAGCCGTCACCGCCCAGTGCCACAGCTATAGCTCCCACCCAGTCCATCTCTTGCAAAACGCGTTGCCGGTAAAGAATCGCTTGTGCCCAACCCGCTGCTGGGGTGTACTGTGCCCCAACATCGCCGCTAGCAGGTAGAACCGTCACCCCCTGCCGCGCGGGCATATTGAATACCACCCCGATATCACGCCCTCCGCTCGGACTTCCCACCTTGGCCAATGAGCCAGCAAAAGCCTCCTCCGGTGTCAGCCCCACCGCTAACAGAAATGGACGCGAGCGATAGTATACTGTTGCCCCATCATGCGGATGGCGAAGCTGGAGGCCTAACACGATCTGTGCCAGCTCATGGCCTTTTGCCGAAAACTGGTAGGTGATCTTGCCCGCCGGCAGAAGTTCTCGCTCCTCTACTTCATCAATGCGGCGAGATAGCAGAAGTAGGCGAGCTACATCCCGCCACAGCTCCGCCTGTTGCTCGCGCACGGCAACAGGAGATCCTGTACGCTGGCTCACCTGGTGTGTCATGAGCGCCTTTCGCCCTGCTACCAAGTGCAAACTTAGGCGAAAAGGCTACCCTAAGCGCCAGAACACTGGTTTCTTGCGCACTAGACTAAGCTCCGTCTCCCCCTATGCACAGCTCCGTAAAGCAGAAAGACTCTCCATCAAACAGACCGCGGTCGCTCAGCTTGAGCGTCGGGATAACCAGCAACGCCATGAAGGAGAGGGTCATAAACGGTGCCCGTAGCGGCGAGCCCAAGCCCTTTGCCGATGCATCCAGCATTGCGTATTTGCGAGCAACCGTATACCCATCCTCCGGACTCATCAGTCCAGCGATCGGCAGCGGGAGTACCTCAACCCGTTCATCCTCCGCCACAGCTAAGCCACCTTCGCATTGCATGATCGCGCTAACAGCGCGACAGAGCTCAGCATCGCTGGCTCCGACAGCAATGACGTTGTGTGAATCGTGAGCAACGCTGGAGGCTATTGCTCCGCGGCGGAGCCCGAATCCCCGGACGAAAGCGATCGCAGGCGGGGCTACCATATACCGGTTGACGACCACCAGCTTGAGAAGATCCTGTTCCGGAACCGCCACCAGTTCTCCATCTCGAACGGGTGCTGGAAACCGCGCCTTCCCCGTAACCAACTGTCCGTCGTATGCCTCAATGACCCAGACATATTCCCCACACTCCGGGACACGGAAATCCGATTCTCGCAGCAGTCGCCTTGCAAAGCAGTTTACGGCTTCCACCTCATAATGCGGGAGGTAGCTTCTCCCTTCTTGGGCCACACACTGCCCGCGAATGTAGGTTGCCAGTACCGGAAACTCCCTGAGGTTTTCCACCACAATGAAATCAGCTGGGTCTCCCTGACGCAACAATCCCAGCGGAATTCCATAATGTCGAACCGGATGCAGGCAGGCTGCTCTAAGCACGTCAAAGAGGTCATATCCTGCTTCTACTGCACGCTGCACCAGCCTGTTGATGTGCCCTACAACAAGGGAATCTGGGTGCAGGTCATCGGTACAAAACATACACTGCTCAGGATGAAGCCGCAGGAGGGGGTGAAGTGTATCAAAATTGCGTGCTGCTGAACCTTCCCGGATGAGAATCTTCATACCTGCTGCTACTTTGTCCAGAGCTTCCTCCAGGGAGAAACATTCGTGGTCTGTGGTAATGCCAGCAGCAGCGTATCGACGCGCCTCCTCCCCCCGCAGCCCCGGGGCATGTCCATCAATCGGACGCCCATATACCCGTGCCAGCTCCAATTTTGCCATGACCTCTGGGTCCCGAGCCAGGACCCCAGGGAAATTCATCATCTCGCTCAAATACGGGACCCCTTCCTCAAACAGTGTACGGATAGCCTCCACTGTGAGCTCCGCGCCAGCGGTCTCAAATCGTGTTGCCGGAACACACGATGGCGCCCCAAACCAGAAGACAAAAGGCGCCATCCTCGCTGTACGCAGCATATAGCGAACCCCCTCTATACCGAGCACATTAGCTATCTCATGGGGATCTGAAACTGTTGCGACCGTCCCATGGACAACCGCTAACCGGGCAAATTCTGGCGGAGGCAACAACGAACTTTCCACATGCACATGGGCATCCACGAATCCTGGTAGAATATAGACCGGGGGGACCTCCGAGCTGTCTCGCGGCTGACGGTCAACAATAACACCTTCGCTGACGGTAAGCTCCGCCGGTACAATACGACGCTCCAGAACATCTACAAGCAGTCCTGCAATGCGCAGTCCTAATACCATAGCCTTTGTTCGCACTCAAGGCGCAAGGGGATACTCTTTCTTGCGAGCCAGCTAATAACAAGGCGCCGCCCCGAAAAGGAAGTGGCGCCCTCACCGTTCTAAGCTCACCCAGTCTACGGTAGTATTACCACCGGAACTGTCGCCACAGATGCTCCATTACGAACCACCAGTACATACGTACCCGACGCCATCGTCGGTAGGGGAAGCACGAAGAGTTGATC
>JANWXA010000006.1:0-12973 GCA_025055465.1 Candidatus Kapaibacterium sp. | reverse complement strand
GTTAGCTCATGCACCAGAACGCGTTCCCCCGCCAGTGTGTGAAGTTCAACAGAGGCACTCCCGCCCGGGGCATCACTCACCTGGACTCGGAGCTCCCGCTGTATCGGGTGCGACATAATCTGGAGCTGCAAGTGCCCCCCCTGTCTTTCTTTAGGGGACTGCCCCTCGGCTGAAACAACAGCAGAAAAGGTGGCGCTCGTAACGTACTGCCTATCCAGTAGTTGCCACTGGCTGTCCACCAAACGCTGCAAGATCGTCGGGTATACGAAAGTGTCTATCCTTGTCTTGACCATTAACAGCGGGATTTGCCTCAAATCATTGGGTACAATTGGTGGGACCCAGGCTAGTTTGTCCCATATCGGCGTCTGTGTTACATTAGTCGGCGTAGACCACTCCCCATCGGGAAGGAGCCGCACCGAGACGTAGACGTCCGTTGTTACAAACGTGTCCGGGGCCATTGCATCACCATTAATGTCCACTTGGGCTATGTAAACCGTTCCTTCAATCCACTTTGCCAGTAACTTCGTGCCATCGGCGGTCCGGCATAGCTGTAATTCGTTCCCCACCTGTGTCGATGGTGGTGAGTTCGGATCAGGCACAAGCACAAATGACAGCCATGAACGGTCAAAAATCCGACGGATGACCCATGCTCGATTGTCATAGGTTGCCTCTACCATCTGTGCCAAACGCTGATCCAGAGGTTTCAGCGTGTCGAATTCGAACACCTGAAAAGCAAAGCTAACCTTGCCATTGCCATACGCAGCGAAGGATTTAGGAATCGCCACACTCCCCCCTGCGCCTGTCTGAAGCCCGAAAGGAACACTGACGGCACCGGCTGTAGCGCCCTGGCCCACGGCATACTCCCGGATCGCCGAGGGCTGTAGGAATATCGGACCTTGCCAGCTATTGCCCCCGTCGGTAGACCGGAAAAACCCGACTGTTGGCAAACCAGGATCGTCGGAATCATTATAACGTCCGAAAATAGCGCAAACAATGTTCCCTGCGTCATCACGGGCAATTCCAATCGGAGTGTTTGCCCGATATCCTGGCTGCCCAGGATCCCCAAACGCCGTGCTGCTCCATTCATCCGGGACATACCCGAACGCCGGGGCTGCGAAGTCTTGTAGGCGGAGGCCGACGTAATTCTGTTCCGAAGTCGGCACTCCGGTAGGAGCAATCAGCGATCCCAGTGTAAATGCTAAATCCCCTGAGCGCGTCGCCGTAATCCGAGAATCCGTGCTCCATGTGTATCGAAACGTCCCGCTCCCTGGAATTTCTACATCAACACCATCATTGAACCATGTTTCCACGTCAGAGCTGCCTAAATACGTGAAGCCATCCCGAAAGCCAGCCCACTCCTGGTTGGCTACAACTGGACCGGCAAAGACCAAAATCAGATCTGTTGGCTCCGTCTCGGACTCGTTAGGATTGACTAAGTAACCGCTGGGATACCGCGGCAACTGAGCCTGTAGATTCCCGTCGAAAAGCCGAAAAGGCTGCGACCATGACTGCCCACGATTGACAGAATAGCGATAGTACAAGCGGTTGCCATCGCCCTGTTCGACGGTCCCCACCCCACCTCGCTTAACCGTGACCAACACGTTGCTCACCGGATCCCACCAAAGAGGCTGCTGTTGCCAAGAGTAGTAGGAAAAAGCGTTGACGAGCGAATCGAAGACAAACTCCTGAATCGCCGTCGGACTTTGCCCATTTCGTAGAACAAGCGGAAGTGGCGGAGCCTGCCAAAATATGCCCTGCGACGACCTTGTGTGTAAGGGCTCATGGGGAGAAGGCTCAGCTGGCAATGCCGGAGCAAGAATATGGTGTTGCGCAGAAGCGACCATGCACCAGAAGAAGCCACCAAACAACACTACCGAGTACCGCATCGGATACTCCCAACTATGTGGAACAATCACCCATGGCTGTCGTACGAATAGAAGCCACGTTTGACCTTACACCCCAGCAATCCCGCATCCACATATTGCTGCTGCAAAGGTGAGGGGGCAAAACGTGGCTCATGAAAGTGCTGCTCATAGATAGAGCGCGTCACTTCTAAATTGACATCCACCCCGATCAAGTCCATGAGTTCAAATGGACCCATTGGGAAGCCGGTGCTCCGCATAAGGCGGTCTATTTGCTCTATGGTAGCCACCCCTTCCACCAAGAGACGTAGCGCCTCGTTATAATAATTGCGTGCCACCCGGTTGACAATAAAGCCAGGTATATCGCGCACAACTACTGCAGTTTTCCCCAATGTTTTTACAAAAGTAAGCGTTTGCTCCAGAGTCCGCTCTGAAGTTCGTGCACTCCGCACTACCTCTACCAGGCGCATGACATGGGCCGGATTGAAAAAATGCAGCCCAACACAGCGTTCCGGGTGGTGCAATACCGAGGCCAGAGCTGCAATGGAAATAGAGGAGGTGTTGCTGGCGATAATAGTGTTGGGCGAGACACCCAGCGATTCCAGAGCGCGGAACAGCTCTTGCTTGGCTGCACGGTTCTCCACAATGGCCTCGACAATAATGTCGCACGGGATAAGCTCGGCCAGCGTGGTTATCAGGTGCAAACGCACACGCACCTGGGCAGCAGGTTCTGGAAGCCTCCCTTTTTCCTCCGCTCTCTGGAGCTGCTCCACAACGACCGACTCGGCCGCGCGCAAAGCATCCAGACGGATATCGTAGAGCAGCACCCTATAGCCCGCCTGTAAGCAGGTTAGGGCAATTCCACGTCCCATCGTACCTGCACCACAAATGCCCACAGTCTGCATTGCTCAATCCTTGAGTACCCCCATTTCTCGACCGACTGCAACAAAGGCCTCGATAGCTTGATCCAAGTGTTGCTGTGTGTGCGCTGCCGAAATTTGTACCCGAATCCGAGCCTGACCCCGAGGCACAACGGGGTAGGAAAATCCCACCACATAGATCCCCAACTCCAACATCCGGTTAGCAAACCGATGAGCCAGCATAGCGTCATAGAGCATAATAGGCACAATTGGGTGGTCCCCCGGCTTGATGTCGAACCCAGCTTCGCTCATTCGCCGGCGAAAGTATCGCGTGTTGCGCTCCAGACGGTCCCGCAGTTCCGTCGTCTCCGATAGTAGCTCAAAGACGGCAATTGCTGCACCGACCACCATTGGCGGGAGCGAGTTGCTAAACAGATATGGGCGCGAGCGTTGGCGCAGCAGCTCGATAATTTCTCGCCTCCCAGTTGTAAAGCCGCCAATCCCCCCACCCAAGGCTTTCCCTAATGTACCGGTTATAATGTCCACTTTTCCAACAACACCAAAGTGCTCCGTTACTCCGCGCCCGGTCCTTCCAACAAACCCCAGTGAGTGACTCTCATCAACCATGACCAGCGCGCGATACCGATCGGCAAGCGTGCAAATATGCTCTAACGGGGCCATATTCCCGTCCATTGAGAACACCGCATCCGTGGCAATGACCTTAAAGCGAGCACCCTCGGCTTCGGCCTGCTGCAGCTTCGCCTCCAAATCCGCCGTATCACAGTTCTTGTAACGATAGCGCTTCGCCTTTGTGAGTCGGATGCCATCAATGATAGAAGCATGGTTGAGCTCGTCAGAAATAATGGCATCCTGCTCAGTGAAGAAAGGCTCGAAGAAACCGCCGTTGGCGTCAAAACAGGCAGCATAGAGCAGTGTATCTTCCGTACCACAGAACTCAGCAATCTTGCGCTCCAATTCCTTATGTAAGTCTTGCGTGCCACAGATAAAGCGAACGCTGGACATTCCGAAACCGTACGTACTCATCGCTCGGCTGGCCGCTGCCACAATTCGCGGGTCAGCGGAAAGTCCCAAGTAGTTGTTAGCACAAAAGTTTAAAAGCTCACACACCTGTCCGTTGAGACGTACGCGGACAACAGGACCTTGAGGGCCGAGAATTTCGCGTTCCTCCTTGTATAGTCCTGCTTCCCGAATAGCTGCCAACTCACTTCGGAGATGATCGCGGAAGGCTGTGTCGTACATTCTGTCCCCTGGGAGATACTCTCGCTGTTATCACAAATTTACACAACTCGCCGCGAGGGCTTGCTTTGCCAGCCCCGAACACCAGAAATATAGACTGCAACGACTCTCACAGCCGACAGCTCCTGCAAAGAGCAATGGGCGGGGTTCTGGTCCAGGACAACAAGGTCCGCATCATAGCCCGGCAATAGCAAACCTCGGCGGTCATCAGCCGCTGCGGCAAAATGAGCCCAGTTTGTGTAAGCAGCCAGCGCTTCCTTCGCGTTCACACATTCCTGCGGGAGCCACGAGCTTTCTTCACTTGGAGGAATTCGGGAGCAAAAAGCAGCAATGCCCATCAGCACATCAGGCAGTTCTATGGGGAAATCCGAACCCGCTGCCAAGGGAATCCCGGCCGCCAGCAAGCTACGCCACGGATAAGGGATACTAGACCGCCCCTGCCCTAAACGTCGGCGCGCCATTGCAGCATCGTGGACACAGTGGAGGGGCTGCACTGAGGCAATACTTCCCGCCTCAGCCAGTACTGGAATATCATCGGGATGAACAATCTGAGCATGCTCGACCCGCAGTCGTTGGTCCACCTCGGCTATCCCCTTCCGGCGTACAGAACGATATACATGGGCGACTTGCCGATTTGCTGCATCTCCGATTGCGTGGATAGCAATATCCCATCCTGCCTCCAGCGCTTCCACCACGGCCTCCTCCAACGCCTGCACCGTAAAGAAGAGCAGGCCTGTATGTCCTGGCCTATCCTGGTAAGGTTCCAATAGGGCTGCACCGTATGAGCCCAGAGCCCCATCGGCGTAGAACTTGACACCTCGCAATCGAAAAAATTCACCCGATGTCGGCAGCAGTCCTGCAGTGTACCACTCCCGTCGTTGGGCCCGTACATAGCTCTGAACCCGAATAGGCAATTGTCCCGCCTGTGCCAGCTCTTGGAAAAGGGGAACCCATGTGGGGTCCACGTCCATATCATGCACTTCCGTAACCCCATATTGCAGCAATTGGTGTGCTGCATGAAGAATCGCCTGCCGAATCTCCTCAGGGCTCGGCGGCGGAATATGACGGAATATCAGATCAGCGGCACCATCGACGAGCACCCCTGTAGGCCTACCCGAAGGGTGTCGGAGGAAAAATCCCCCCGGTGGATCGGGGGTCTGATCAGTAATTCCGGCTCGGCGCAGTGCTTCAGTATTTACCCAAAGAGCATGCCCATCCGCCCGGCGTAGGGCAACGGGCGTATCGGGAAAGAGAACATCCAGAGACGCTGCATCGGGAAAGTGTGCAGGGGTCCACAACTCTTGATTCCAGCCGCCCCCAAGTAACCAATCGCCACGGTTGGGGCTCCAGCGGCGCAGCAGCTCAATGCACTCCTCAACACTTCGGCAGGTGTGAAGCTGTGGCTGATCCAGCTCCAGACCGTACCGCACGACATGCCCATGAGCGTCGACAAAACCAGGAAGAACCCAACAATGCGGGTATGTATCCACATCCCCCTCTGTTTCCACCACAACGCCATTCTCAAAGGGCAGCACCTCTTGGATGCGTCCATTACGGACACGAAGCCATACGCGCTGCGCCTGCATCCGCCTCTCTATACCCGCACTCGACCAGGGTCTATCTGATCAAGGTAAGCTTTCTTGGCCTCCAACTGCTCCTGAGTCTCCGGTGCCAAGGGATCCGGCAAACAGCAATCTACGGGACACACCGCTGCACACTGAGGCTCATCGTAGAACCCCACACACTCTGTGCACTTGTCCGGCACGATGTAATAGTACTCAGCAGACCAGAAATCGCGCACATATCCACCGGGCGAGTAAGACTCGCGATAGGTCTGGTCGCCCAACGTCCACTCGGCTCCAGGCTCGTAAATAGCAGTATTCGGACACTCAGGCTCGCAGGCACCGCAGTTAATGCAATCGGTTGTGATGTACAACGCCATCTCTCGATACGAAAAGCATGACACAGTTACTTGCCGCCTACGAACTTACAAATTTACGGCTAAGCTGTCGCTACGTTGGGGAGGGCAATGCTACTGCAGATATAATGGTCGTGGCTGACGACAGCCACAGGTCTACACATGCCAGCTTTTTTGCTAATTTGCGCTCGCATCATGATGCTAGGGAAGGCGGGGGCTGTCGGACACGCAGAACTCATGGAACTGTGGCCAGCCAGACCATAAAAAGTCTTATGAGGCTTTTTCCACGCTACCCCACATACAAGCTGATACTGGCAGCGGGAGATTATCTCTGTATGCTCGGAGGTTACGGAGCAGCAGTTGCCGTCTTAGCCCATGGATTTGGCCGTCCCGATGCTTGGACTCTTCTGCACCAGGGGGAACCCTGGCTGGCATTTGCCGGATTCGGACTTGTATGGTTGCTCATCCTGCAGCACCATGGTTTGTACAAGCACCGTGTTATCCGCTCACCACTACGGCACGTAGTGTTACTATTGCGCTCCGCTTTCTACGCTCTTGTTGGGTTTGCTGTCATTGCCTTTTTCCTCCGTCCTCCACACTGGTTAGACAGCCGCCTCATTACAGGAACAACTCTCGTGGCAGGACTGTTCCTACTGGGCTGGTGGCGCCTGGGGCTCTTTTGGCTCCTGTACCGTACCCTCCTTCGGCGTGAGCGGCTCCAACGCCGTACGGCAATTGTAGGCACCAGCACTTTAGCCTGCTATGTTGCCGAGTGCCTCCTGGTTGACAGCACTCATGACCACCGAGTAGTAGGCTTTTTGAGCGATTCTCTCCCCCCCGGAACCCCTGTACTCAACGGTTACCGTGTGCTGGGTTCGTGGAGGAGCCCTGTCATTACCGTACCCATTGAGCACATCATTTACGCAGAACCGAACCTCACGCCCCAAGAACTACTCGACTCTGCAGCCGCCTGGGGACGAGCCGGGGCAACGGCATCCATTATAGCGGAGCTCTATCCCACGCTTATCCCGGAGCGCATGATGGAGGACATCGCAGGGCTACGCTTTCTATCCCTTTCGGGCGTGGAAACCCGGCGCCTCTTTCTCCTTTTGAAGCGCATAACTGACCTCGCTGTTGCTCTATTTGCTCTGGTTCTCCTTTTGCCCTTTTTCCTGATTATTGCTCTGGCAATCAAGCTGGATTCTCCCGGACCGGTGATGCACCGCCAACAACGCGTCGGCCGCCACGGAAAGCACTTCTGGATGTACAAGTTCCGCACAATGCAGGTAGGGGAAGCAGCTTATCGGGAATGGAAACAACGGATACAAGAGCACATTCACACAAATAAGCCTCTGGGTAAGATTATCCCTCAGAGCCGCTTGACCCGTATCGGGCGCTGGCTGCGCCGGTGGAGCTTAGACGAGTTGCCCCAACTGTGGAACGTCGTGCGTGGAGATATGACTCTGGTTGGGCCCCGCCCCTTGCTGCCGGAAGAAGCAAGCCACTTCCCAGAGTGGCAACCATGGCGACACCAGATTGCCCCAGGCTGTACGGGGCTATGGCAAATTTCTGACCGCTCGCACACCTTTGCCCAGATGCTCTTGCTGGATATTTACTACGTGCAGAATGCCTCGCCATGGCTGGATCTGTACATCGCGCTGAAAACTATTCCGTATATGCTCCGAGGGCAAAACGGATAGAGATATGGTTGTCGCCGTTTTGGGCTGCGGATACTGGGGACCCAACCTAATTCGCAACTTCCTCCAGTCCCCGGAAGTAGAGACTGTGATTGCCTGTGATATTGATGAACGCCGCCTGGAAGCAGTCCGTCAGCGCTTTCGCTGGATACGGACAACGTCCTCCCCGAAAACAGCGTTGACAGATCCCGCCGTCCATGCCGTTGCCATTGCAACCCCAGTAGCCTCCCATTTCGAATTGGCCCGTACCGCTCTTCAGCATGGGAAACATGTCCTGATTGAGAAACCGTTGACGCGGCGTACCTGTGAAGCAACAGAATTGATTGCTCTCGCAGAAACGAAGGGACGCATTTTGATGGTGGATCACACTTTCCTCTTCACAGACGCTGTACAAAAGCTCAAAGAGCTGCTCCTATGCGGGGAACTGGGTGAGCCGCTATACTTTGACTCCATTCGGGCCAACTTGGGCCTTTTCCAGCCCGACGTCAACGTCATCTGGGACTTGGCCTCACACGACGCCTCTATTCTCCTGTACCTGATTGAGGAACCCCCGATCACTGTTTCCGCCGTCGGTATACGCCACTACTACGAGCTGGAAAACCTCGCATACGTCACGATACATTACGACAGCCCCTTCCTTGCCCACTTCCACGTCAACTGGCTTTCGCCAGTCAAGCTACGTACTATTTGTATTGGCGGCTCCCGCCGCATGGCTATCTACGATGACATGGAAACCAGCGAGAAAATCCGCATTTACGACCGCGGTGTAGAGATTGCTTCAAAAGAAGGCGAAGAACAGCTCAGGGTACAGTACCGTGCTGGGCAAATGTATGCTCCACCGTTGCCAAATCAGGAGGCTCTCGCCCGCGTTGTTCAACACTTCACGGCATGTATCCGGACAGGCCAGCGCCCCATTAGTGACGGCCTTCTTGGACGCGCCGTCGTAGCTCTAATGGAGGCTGCGGAGGAATCTCTGGTCTACCACGGGAAACAGGTCCGCTTACAGCCGGAGCATGTCACCTACAGCACCTCTTTATGCCTATCTTCATGAGCTGGACTCTACGGATGTGCCTGATTCTGGGCATTGCCGTCGTTCGACTGTTTGCCCAGAATGCAGACCCCCTTTCTGACCCATGGACCTTAGGGCTGGCTTTCCGTCGTGTACTTCAGGATTCCATCCCTTTACAGCAGATCGTGCTGTGGCCAGCCCCCTTGGCAGGGCTCCCGGAACTTTTACCCAGCGTCGAACAGCCCCCTTATGCCGCCTGGCACAACTCACCTCCACATGCTGGCTTTCAACTTTTCCCCAACATCGGGCGACACCGATTCTTAGCTACTGTCTCTGACAGTCTTTTTCACCTCATAGCAAACCTCAGCTTCATGAGCCGTGGGGGACACATTCGATACGGCGACACCAGTTCCTCATTCCTGCTGGCGCGCCTGGGCATTCAGGCATTTTTCCGGTATGGAAAACACGCTGAGGGGTTTCTCGATGTTTCCAACGGTGCGCGCCTGGCTGGGATACCGGAGGCCGCCGCCCGGGTAGATCCCAGCTTGGGACGGACTTTGAAATTTTCTATCGAGGCACGACGGTACTTTGATCGCTATGCAGGGTATGTACAGCTTCGATGGGGCAAAGCACGCGTGCGCTTCGGACGCGAGGCTCTCAGTATCGGCTACAGTCCCATAGACAACCTGATCCTTTCCCCGCAAGCCCCGATGCTGGATGGGCTGCTGCTCGACCTCGTGCACAATCACGTTCGTTTTTCTTACCTCCATGCTTCAGCAGAGGGAACAGATACAGCAGGCCTACCGGTTCGTTCTAAGTACATAGCTCTCCACCGAATCGGTTGGGAGCCAATGCCAGGGCTCAGCTTTGCACTTTACGACATGATCGTTTACTCCGGACGAGGTCTGGATTTTTCATACCTGAATCCACTCGCCTTCTTTGTCTCTGCCGGCTTACAAACCACTGAGAAGAGCAATCAAGATAATTCGCTATTAGCACTGGAGATGGCTCTCCGTCCCCGGCAAGGATCACTCCTGTACGGTACCCTACTTGTTGATGACATCAACTACTCCACACTTTTTGACACAACTACAGCAGGCAATTCAAACAAATTTGCTTTTCAAATCGGTGCCGTCGGACTTCTCCCGATCAGCACTATGGGCCTCCAAGTGGCATTAGAATACGTCCGCATCGCTCCCTTTGTGTTCACACACCGCACCATTGTCAACTCCTGGACCCACCTGAATGCCCCCCTGGGGTACGATATGCAGCCCAACAGCGACCGATGGGCACTTCAGCTCCGATATTGGATCGCTCCGCGAATCACCCTAACCACCTCCATTGACTATACGCGCCACGGGGAAAATTTCCTCGGCCCAGATGGGAGACTCCTAACCGAGGTCCGGAATGGGGTTGTGCTGCCAATCGGTAACGTTGGGGGTAACGTTCTCCGAGGAGATGGAGATGTCCTGGCTCCCAATCGCTTCCTACGAGGCAAACGCAGCGACACACGCCGCTTTCATCTGCAACTGGCAGCAGAATGGCTGCCCAACGTAATAAGCTTCTTCACTGTGGGGTATTTCAACCGCACTGGCGGGAACTTTCCTCTCCAGCAACTCTGGGGTACGTTGGAGTTCCGCTTTGGGTACTGAAAGCGCTTATGTTCACACACCTACTCTCCTGAGCGATGCCCCGCCTCCGAGCTCCTATCGGTCGTCCCGTGAAATGGGATAGGCTCAGCAGGACTCCCAGCTTCAGCTTCTGGCCCCGTTGCTGCAGCAGGCTGTTCTCCGCGAGCTTCCCCGGCGGTTTTCCGCCGCGGTAGAGGAGCCTTCCTCCGCTGGCGCCCCGGTGCTGGTTTTGATATCACCCCCTCGCGCGCTGGCTCTGAAGGCTCCACCCCCGTAGGAGAGGCGACGGATTCCACAAAGGCATATCTTTCGGCACCGGGTACCGGATGCTGCGCATTATAGGCATCTATCACAGACCGGTCTTTATCACGCAGATATTCTACGACAGAGAGCACGACCTTGCGGTTCTCCCGATCGAGCTCCACGACTTTGAGCGGCAAGAGATCGCCCACGTGGAAATATTCTGGGATAGAGGCAACTGGAGCAAACGAAAGCTGCGAGGCTGGCACGTAGCCATCCACACCGTCGGGAAGCTCTACCATGACCCCGCGTTCCAGAATTCGCAGAATGCGTCCCTCAGCTTCAGCTCCTACCTTATATCTTTCAGCGAAGTACTCCCACGGATCGGGCTGCAACTGCTTATGGCCCAAAGCAATCCGCCTATGTTCGGGATCAACCCCCAAGACAACCACCTCCAGCTCCTGTCCCCGCCGAACCAATTCCCCGGGATGACGGACTTTCTTCGTCCAAGAAAGGTCACTTACATGTACCAACCCTTCCACCCCCGGTTCCAGTTCAACAAAGACTCCAAAATTGGTGATGTTCCGCACAACACCCTTGTGCCGCGAGCCTACCGGATATTTTTTGACCAGTTCCTGCCAAGGATCCGGCTGCAGTTGCTTGAGGCCCAATGCCAGCTTTCGCTCTTGCTTGTCAATGCTCAAAACCATGGCCTCTACCATCTGGCCCAGCGACAGCACCTGTGATGGATGCTTTATGTGCTGAGTCCAGGACATCTCACTAATGTGGATCAGGCCCTCGATGCCTTTCTCGATTTCGACAAAGGCACCATAGTCCGTGATGCTGACAACCTTTCCCCGTACAACCGTTCCAGGCTGGTACTTATCGCCAATGGTATCCCACGGATGCGGAGTAAGCTGCTTAATGCCTAGCGAAATCCGCCTTTTCTCCTCGTCGAAGTCCAGGACCACCACCTTGACAAGCTGGTCCAGCGACACAATCTCACTGGGGTGGTTGACTCGCCCCCACGAGAGGTCGGTAATGTGGACTAAACCATCCACACCACCCAAATCAATGAAGACCCCAAAGTCCGTGATGGCTTTGACAGTTCCCTCTAATACCAAGCCACGTTCCAACTGGCTCAAGATTCGCTGCCGCTGCTCGACAATCTGATCTTCCAGCAGCACTTTACGGCTGACAACCACATTCTCGCCAGGTTGATTCAGCTTGACAATCCGAACCTCTATAGTTTTGTTCAGCCACGCATCAAAGTCGCGCACTGGACGAATATCTACCTGAGAGCCTGGCAGAAATGCTTCCATGCCCATTAGGTCTACGACAAAGCCTCCCTTAACGCGCCGCGCGATGGTA
Source organism: Candidatus Kapaibacterium sp. (assembly GCA_025055465.1). Classification (GTDB taxonomy): domain Bacteria; phylum Bacteroidota; class Ignavibacteria; order Kapaibacteriales; family HRBIN21; genus HRBIN21. Next base: position 1,128 of record JANWXA010000006.1, on the reverse strand, counting down.
ACCTGCACGGTCTCTTGATCCCGATAGAGTTGCTGTACTCGCTCCCAGACACGATGGAGCTCGGCCCGACGCCATGAGAGCACAGCTCTCCCCTCTCTATCCTCGGCTTTTTCAACGAATACTTCCACCTCCTCCCCCACTTTGGGATCGCTGCTAAATTCCCGCCGCGGTACAACCCCCAGAGATTTGGCTCCAATGTCTATCAGGACCTCGTTCTTGCTGATACCGACAACCCGCCCCTTGACCAACTCACCCTCCCGGAGCCGAGAAAGGCTGCTCTCATAAAGCCTCTCTAACTGCGTATCGTCCACGCTGGTGGGAAGTCCCCTACCCTCAAGCAGTGCCTCCACAAGCTGCTGTCGCTGATACGCCCCAGTAACTGGGGCACTTCCACTGGTCGCATCCGTCATGCAGGACGCTCGCTTCGCCAGTACTACATACACTGCGCTGACCTTCCCTAATCGGGAAAAGCATTGCAAATTACGCTTTTCACCAGAAAGCTCAAGCCGGATTAAGGCAGCACCTGCACACGGCGAATTTCCTGCTCCATATCGAAAATAGGGAGACGCGCAGCAAGCTCACCAAGACCTATTGCTCGAAGCAGATAGGGAGGAAGGGCACGGAAACGCAGTCGCACCGACAGCTCTAATTCTCCAGGCCATCCTCCGGGAGGAGACGGGATACGGTACACCGCCGTGCGACTGTCAAAGGCAGGAATTGTACGGAACTCCACCGCCTGAGCTTCCCAGAAAAACGCTGGCTTCCCATTGCGCAAAGCAGTTCCATTGAAGAGTACCAGCGCTGTATCAAGCGGTACCCTTCCTTGCTGTACGTCGCTGCTGTGCAGGGTGCGTAGATCATTGTACGAATCCAGCGTCCCGCTTTCGTAAAGCACCCGCCCTGTGGTCGCTTCCCGCACGAGGACCTCCAACCACATTTGACGGGTGAAAATGGAACCTGTAGGGACATCGTGTCCAGTAATGTTGTTTGCTAAAACGACGCGAACCCGCAGCAAGCTATCCCGGTGAAGCTGCGAAGGCACCGTGAGCACCATCCGCAGGGCATTCTGGAGAAGATACTCCACGGCCTCCATCATTTGCTCACGTCCGGGAAAGTCCGACAGTGGCA
>JANWXA010000069.1 GCA_025055465.1 Candidatus Kapaibacterium sp. | reverse complement strand
GCTTCTTCTTCGGCGAGCCGCGAGAATACAGACGCCGGTACACTATTCGCAACCTGGGCTCCGGCTTCATTACTTCGCCTGATGGCTACGTTGTAACGAACCACCATGTCGTAGGGGACAACCCAACTCGGATCACCGTTACGTTGGTTGGGGGCGAGCATCACAATGCTGAGCTCGTGGGAGCAGATCCGGTCAGCGATATTGCACTGCTCAGGCTTCGCCCAGAGAAAGCCCGCCGATTCCCATACGTTCCCTTAGGCAATTCTGACTCCATCGTAGTGGGAGAATGGGTTATCGCTTTCGGCAATCCCTTTGGATTGTTCGACATCAACGCCAAACCTACGGTAACCGTTGGCGTGGTAAGCAATGTAGGGGTCAACTTCCGCCAAGAGGGACGAGTGTACCGCGGTATGATTCAGACCGATGCGGCCATAAGTTCCGGAAACTCCGGGGGACCGCTGGTCAACGCATTAGGTGAGGTTGTTGGAGTCAACGCTGCTATTATCTCCACAGCACAGAGCTGGCAGGGTGCTGGCAGTATCGGGATCGGATTCGCTATCCCCATCAATCGGGTCAAGCATGTCATCGAACGCCTTCGCACCGACGGTAAGATCGAGCGCGATATTGACATTGGCATCCGGCTCAGTGACCCTGAGCAGTATGAGTTAGGCAAAGGGCAGCGTGGAGCCCTTATTGTCAGTGTTCGCCGTGGCTCGCCGGCAGATCGGGCAGGACTGGAGCCGGGCGACCTCATTGTCGCCATAGATGGCACACGAGTTCAGGACACCAAAGATGCCGATCTCCTGCTTACCGATAGCTTCGTAGGGCAGCGCCTCCGCATCACCATCCTTCGCGGCGGAAAGGAGTTCACGACAGAGCTTACCGTCGGAAAGCGCCGCCCATGAGCAGTCGCCTCTGGTGCAGGGGCCTGGTCAAAGCCTACCGACGCCGCTTAGTCGTTCGTGGAGTTTCTTTAGAAGTCCGCCAAGGCGAGGTCGTCGGCCTCTTGGGCCCCAACGGAGCCGGAAAAACCACAACCTTCTATATGCTCGTGGGAATGATCTCTCCAAACGCCGGACAGATTTTTTTGGATGAACGCGAGCTTACCTTTATGCCAATGTACCGCCGGGCACGGTTGGGGATCAGTTACTTGCCACAAGAGCCGTCGGTTTTCCGCCGCTTATCTGTGGAGGACAACATCCGAGCCGTGCTACAACTCCGGGGCTTCTCCCGCCACGAGCAACGGGAGCGTTTAGAACAATTGCTCGAGGAGTTTGGAATCCAACGCCTTCGCCGCCACAAGGGCTACATGCTTTCCGGCGGAGAGCGTCGGCGCTGCGAAATTGCCCGCGCTTTGGCAGCCGAACCAAAGTTCATCTTACTGGACGAACCTTTCGCCGGCATAGACCCGCTGGCTGTGGAGGATCTCATGCGCTTAGTCCGCCGCCTCAAAACCCGCTCCATCGGAGTGCTCATCACTGACCACAACGTACACGAAACCCTGTCCATAACCGATCGGGCCTATATCCTTATTGACGGTAGCATCTTCTACTCCGGAACCGCCGAGGAAATCGCCGCACACCCTGAGGTACGCCGTCTCTACCTGGGCGAAAGCTTCCACCTGGAGCGCTATCGCTGGGAGTAGTGTCTCAATGGCGGAAATGGCGCATGTGAGTCAAAACCATAGTGGCTCCATGCGCATCTGCCACAGCAATGACTTCGGCATCTCGGACAGAACCTCCCGGCTGAATCACAGCAGTTGCTCCCGCTGCCAATGCCTCCTCCAGAGCGTCTGGGAACGGGAAGAAAGCATCGGACCCAACAACAGACCCCGCCAATGGTATCCCTATTTCCTGCGCCTTCCGCACTGCCACGCGTACGGCGTCCAGTCGCGATGTCTGCCCGCCTCCAATCGCTAATGTCCGGTCAGCAGACGCAAAGACCACAGCATTGGACTTGACATGCTTGACTACTTTCCAGGCAAAGCCAAGTGCTGCAGCTTCCTCTGAAGTGGGCTCTCGCTGTGTCACAACCTCCCATCCCTCCGAAGGTAGCAGGGCTACGTCAGGGGTCTGTACGAGAACACCCCCAATTACGCTCCGAAAGTCCTCACTCCACCACTGCCGGAGGGCCCTTGGGTCGTAGAGCAAAAGGCGCAGATTTTTTCTACGCTGGAGCACTACCAACGCCTCCTCTGGAAAGGCAGGAGCGAGGACGAGCTCCAGAAACATTCCCGCTAACCGCTCAGCAAGCTCTACTGTCACTGGGCGATTTGTTACCACGATGCCGCCAAAAGGAGATACTGGATCCGTCGCCAATGCTTTCTCCCACGCTATGGTGAGATCCGCGTCGCTACCAACACCACACGGCATAGTATGCTTGAGGATTGCAACCGTGGGTTCCTCAAACTCCAGAATAACCCGGACAGCAGCATCGGCATCCAGTACATTGTTGTAGGACAACTCCTTGCCGTGAAGCTGGCGAAAACAGCGCCTATATCCGCTACCGAAAAGCCAGCCACGCTGATGCGGGTTTTCACCATAACGCAGCACCTGCACCAGAGGGGAGCTCTGGAGCCAGAGCACAGGGGTACCGTCCTCAGCCCCAAGCGCCTTAGCGATGGACGCATCGTATACGGCCGTGTGCACGAACGCCTCCGCAGCGTATCGGCGGCGCACCGATTCCGGAATGTCCCCACGCTCCCGCAATAAGGCAACAAGCTCACCATACTGAGCTGGGCTGACCAAAACGGTTACCCAGGGATAATTCTTTGCCGCTGCCCGTACCAATGCCGGACCCCCGATATCAATAAACTCCAGCACTTCGGTGCTAGATGTCGTACCGCGTGCCATTTCCTCAAACGGGTAGAAAGTTACCACAACCAGATCTATCGGTTCTACCCCGAGGCGCCGGAGCTGTTCTATATGATGGGGAAGATCGCGCCGAGCCAAAATAGCAGCGTGCAGTATTGGATGCAAAGTCTTGACGCGTCCATCCAGAATAGGTGGGAATCCAGTCAGCTCCGATACAGCCTGCACAGAAAGGCCTGCTGTGCGCAGTACTTGTGCAGTGCCATCAGATGCCAGGAGTTCTATCCCCAAGCTTTGCAGCTCATGGGCGAACTCTACCACACCAGTCTTATCCCACGCGCTCAGAAATGCTCTCCGTATGGGCATGGACTTGTGTCAGACGTTGCACATACTGCGAGGCCACAATCCCCACAGCGAACAGTACGAGTGCCGCAGAGCCAAAGGGAACAATTGGCGAGAAGGCCATCCCTCCGTTTCCCCAGAGTGGGCCAACAACGCGCGCCAAACCCTCCAGCGAGGTAGCTACACCTTGAAGACCCCCCTGATATGCTGCCGGCGTTGCGCGGCTCAGCACGCTCAAAAGCGACGGGATCGCCACCCCAGAGCCTACCGCCGCTGGTACGAGGCAGAGCAAGAAGAGCGGCACCGAGGGCATAACGGCCGCTCCACCCAGACCAAAGGCTGCTATGATGACACCCAGGCGGAAAGCACGCCCATCCCCAATGCGGCGGGCTAACCACCCGACCAACCCAACTTGTGTCAGCACCCCCAGAGCTCCCACAAATCCCAAAAGGTACCCCACATGGCGTTCCCCAAGCCCGAAGCGCCGATGGACCAGCAGCGCAAACCCCGTTTGATATACCGCCTGGCAACTCCAGAAGAGAAAGTCAAACAGCAAAAAGGGACGCAGGGGCTTGTAGCTCCATACCTGTCGCACGTTCTGCAGCAGCGACGGGTGTGTCACCCGAAGCCGAGTAGGTTCCGGCAACCCAACGAGCGTCCACAAGGCCGCTGCAGTGCTCAGAATAGCAGCACCCCATGCTGGGGCTGAAAGCCCCCACTGTGCCAGCAACGAACCCAGAAGTGGACCAGCAATGAACCCTGTACCAAAAGCTACTCCAATGAGTCCATACCCCTGGGCCCGCTCGCTCTCTTCCAGTATGTCTGCCAGATATGCCCGCACCGTTGTAATGATGCCCCCGCAGGCACCATCCACAAGTCGCGCAACAAAAAGCCACCCCAACGATGGAGCAAGCGCCATGAGAACATAGCCAATCGCTGCCCCTACCAACCCCAGTAGCAGAAAGGGTTTTCTACCGTATCGGTCCGACAGCGCCCCTAAGAGGGGCGACGCCACAAGCTGCGCAATCGAAAAACTGGCAAAGAGAAGCCCAATCTCTACCTCCGACGCCCCCATCCGCTGCCCATAAAAAGGCAAAAGCGGAATAATGATGCCAAAACCAATCAGGTTAGTCAAAACGGCAACAAAGAGAATCCCCACCGCTCGCTTTCGGGCAAACGCTCCGCGCTGTCCCATCAGCTTCCACACATCAACCGGCTACAAACTTAGGGAAAAGGCGTCCGCCTTTTCTCTGCCTCATCCCCCGGAACAGCGCCGGGCATTTGCAATCCTCGCCGATTAGCCGCGAAGCCAGAACCGGAGTGTTGTCCCTTCACCTGGCACGCTCTCAAGCTCATACGGAGCCTGATGCTGCTCCAAAATGTGCTTGACGATGGCCAATCCCAGTCCGCTACCTTCACTGTCTGAGATGCTGGCGTCTCGCACACGGTAAAAGCGTTCAAAAACACGTTCATGATGCTCGGGCGGGATCCCGATCCCCGTGTCGGCTACTTCGACCAGCACCCGTTTCCCCTCGGGCTGAACCCGCACCCACACCGATCCCCCCTCTCGGTTGTACTTGATGGCGTTCTCAACTAAGTTGACCAGCACCTGCTCTATGCGCTCTCGGTCCGCCATGACTTCCACGGGGTCCGAGGGCGCTTCCAGCACGAGGCGGACTCGGCGCTGGGCTGCTCTCTCGCTCAGGAGAGAGACCACCTCACGAGCAAGCTCCGTCAGGGGAAAGACACGCAAATGCATACGGATAGCTCCACTCTCGATCTGAGACAACTCCAGAAGCCGGGTCAGCAGCGTTTCCAAGCGCTGTGCATGGAAAAGGGCTTTCTGTGCAAACAGCTGAATCGTCTGCAGATCCTCGGGGGGAGTCTCCACCAGAAGTTCCAAGTAGCCCCGCAGGGCAAAGAGTGGATTGCGAAGCTCATGTGAGACGTTACTGAGGAAATCGCTCCGGACCCGTTCCAGCTTGCGCACACGCCCTATCTCGCTTCCCACTGTCTCTGCGAGGGCATTGAGTCGAGTCAAGAGCACCCGCAGCTCTTCCGGGAAATCCTCCGGGGCAAAGCGGACAGAGAAGATGCCATGCTGAAGCCCCTCCAGCCGGTCTGCAATCTCGCGCGTCCAGAAGCTCACCGTCTCCCGGAAACGCCGTCGCCAGCGCTTCTGTTGAAACCACACGACAAGGGCTCCCGCGGCCAGAAACGCTACTGCCCAACTGAGCGAGAGAGAATCTGCCACCACAGCAGCGGAGAACCCAAGCCCTATGCACAGGAGCACAACCCCCCAAAGCCCCCGACCCCAGAACCGCTCAAGGCTGGCCATTGACGGTTTTCTCCATAAGCTCAGCGCTTACCGTACCGGACAGAAGCATGATAAAGGCAACAGCATACGCCCATATAGCAAGCGAGACCAGTGCCGCATATCCACCGTAGACCCATCCCCACGGGGCCATGTTCTCCAGATACCACACATACCCCACACGCAACAGCTCCGTGAGCATCACCGAGCTTGCGACCGCAAACAGAACCATCCTGCCCGGCAGACGAAAGGCGGGCACGAAGCGAAAGACGAACCCGAAGAGAGCGATTTCCAGTATCACGGAGGTTGCTGTTCCCAGGAGCCACTGCACTGCTCCCCGCCAGCCCCAGGGCAACAGCCCCGTACCCCACGCTGTGAGCATGCTCCATCCCACCAACATGAGCGACACCAACAATGTCAAGCCCAACAACACCACTGTAAACAGCATATCCCGTAGTCGAGCCCACAGGAAAAAGGTCCGGGTAGGCACCACTGGGCGCTGAAACACCGCATGCAGCCCCGTTCGCAGCGATTGTAACAATGCCGACGCCGTCCACAGCAGCGTAACGAGCCCGATAACCCCCACCGTCGAACGCCTCTGCAAGACCAGCTCGAGCTGTTGCACCGCTGAGGAAACGGCTCTTTGTAACGACTCCGACGGCAGCAAAGGTGTAATGAGAACACGGTTCAATGCCGTCTCCACTCCATCCGGCGACACGAACCCAGCAAAGAGCCACAATGCCACAAGCCCCAGCGGGAAAAAACACAATGCCACATTGAAAGCAATGCCTGCCGCCAGTAAGTAGACATGCTGCTGAACCAGTCGGGACGCCACCCTTCCCATCAGCCTCCCGAGCCACCGAACACGCCACCGCAGCAGACGCCACCCTTCACGGTACCCCATCCTGTCCCTTGCCCTGTGCAAACCAGAGGCGCACACATGTCCCCTGTCCGACCGTACTTTCCACCTCTACCCTACCCCCATGAGCTTCGACAATCCAGCGCGCAATTGCCAGCCCTAGACCAGTTCCATCCACACTGGAAGCGCGGGTACGAGACTTTTCCACGCGATAGAACCGCTCAAAAATGTGCGGTAAATCCTCCGGGGGAATTCCAACACCTGTGTCAACAACCTCTACAATGACCACCTGGGCCTCCGAGCGCACACGCAGCAGCACGGTGCCGCCTTCTGGGGTGTACTTGACTGCATTGTCCACCACGTTGAGCACAGCCTGCCGCAGGCGGAGGGGATCTCCAACCAAAGGGTTGCTACCTTCTGTCTGTAACTGGATATGGAGGCCCCGCTCGCGCGCCAGCGGCTCCATGTCCTCGGCAATTTCTTTGACAATAGTGCTCATGTCCACCAGTTCCTGCGCCAGCCTGAGCTGCCCACTTTCGGCACGCGCAAGCTCCAGCAGCGCTTCCACAATCCGATGCAACCGCAGCACTTCTTCCAGGACGCTGGAGAGCACCGCCTCGTATTCCTCAGGGCTCTTCCGGGAACGGAGCGCTAATTCCAGTTCGCCCATGACAATGGTCAACGGCGTCCGTAACTCGTGCGAAACATCGGCGCTGAACTGCCGAATCTGCCTAAATGAAGCTTCCAGACGGCCAATCATCTGGTTGAGAGTCCGCGCCAGTTGAGCCAGCTCGTCGTTTGTCAGGGGCTCCGGAACGCGGAGGCTCAAATTGCTCGCGGTGATACTCTCGGCCGTTCGCCGCATCATTTCTACTGGGCGCAGGGAGGCTCGCGCCAATAGCCATCCTCCAAGGGCAGACAGCAGCAGCACAATAGGGATTGCCCCCAGCAGCACTGCGCTCAACCGCTGCAGCACTCCCTCGATCTCCTGGACACTGTAGCTAACCGCTATCTCTGCCAGCCGAGTTCGGTAAACTAACAGCCGCTGTTCGCCCCCACGGAGCGCTACCTGCACACTCCGGACCCCTCCAACCGGTACATTCCGAAGGACTGGCAGGCTATCCCCCAATAGATTTTCCGACCGCCAAATGGCTCGACCGGCTGTATCGGCAATTTGAATGAAGTAACTGCGTGGATTGAGCAGGATATACTGGTAAACGGCGCTCCAAACCGGGCTCTCCGAGCCGACGAGAGTATCGCTGGGAAGCGGACCAATGAAGCCCCGCAGTGGCCGCGCAAAGGGAAAGATCTCCTCGTGCGACAACGAAAGCCGCGTACGGCGGGGAGGACGCAGTGGTTGTCGGCCCTGTTCATGCGTTCGTTCCAGAATCACCCCCAGCGTGCGTGCCACTTGTTCCAGTGACTGCTCTAAGCCCCTATAGAGCTCCTGCCGCACGCTCCAGTACCAGAATAGCCCGAAACCCATGAGGACCGTTGCCGTAACCCCACCGTACCACAGGGTCAGGCGTGCCCGCAACGAGAGCCGCTTCCCGATCATGGTGCTGTCATCCCTATGAGTACCCGCTGCAACTGCCCGCACCACCGGCTCCCGAAGGCCCGCTCCAGCGCCTCCCCCACCGACCCTACGACCGTTGTACCGCAACGGCGCCCGTGATCGTACGCCGGAGCACACTCCTCGAAGGGCTCGGCCACCAAGTAGCGCTGACCACGGCGCTGACGTAAGCGGAGCGGGAAGAGATGGCACGATAGCGGCTTCCGGAACGAGCTCAGGCCTTCCTCGTAGGCCTGCTCTATGGCGCAGCGGGCAATCCCACGCTCCCACACCACGAAGACGCACGCGCCCTCCCCAACGCAGCGAGTGTAGAACTGTCTCTCCTGCTGCATCACTGCCCCGCTTTCCTGGAGTATCCGCTGCGCCTCCGCCGGCAGGCGCGGCAGCAGCAGAGCGACGAGCGATTCCACCACCGGCACCTCTTCCTCCAGTAGCGGAGCTCCCAAAGAGCCCGGCACTGTGCAGCAGGCGCCGCGGCAGCGCTCCACATCGCAGGCAAATGGCAACCCCAGAATAGAGCTGTCCACCAGCACATCACCGATTGGGATGAACTCGGGCTGCCTCATACCCCTCGCTGCTGCGGGTCCCAGATGTACTTGTGGAGCTGCAACTGCAGCCGCACCGGCAGCCGATCCTGCAGAATCCACTCAGCCAACTGTCGTGGAGAGATCAGCCCGAAGGCTGGCGAGAAGAGCACAGCCGCCGTCCGCTCTGGCAGGCGGTATTGTTCGATTACCCGGCAGGCGAACTCGTAATCCTGCCGGTCGGCGATGACGAACTTCGCCTCGTCGTGTGGGCGCAGTAGCTCCAAGTTGCGCCAGTGCATCAGCGGCGTCATGCGCGAGGACGGGCACTTGACGTCAACAATCCCGATGACTCGCTCATCCAGCGGTTCAATGCTGATGTGCCCACCCGTCTCGACGGCGACGGTGTAGCCTTCGTCGCATAGCAGCCGCATCAGCCCAAAGCTCCCCCACTGTTCCAGCGGCTCGCCGCCGGTGAACTCTACGAAACGGCACCCGTAAGCCCGCACGCTCCGTAGGACTTCTTCCCCTGTCATCCACTGCCCTCCGTTGCGCCGGTCCAGTGCATACGGTGTGTCGCACCACGTACAGCGCAGCTTGCACCCCTGCAGGCGCACGAAGACACAGGGCATCCCCGCTCGGCTCCCTTCGCCCTGGATGGAGTGGAAGATCTCGCTCACATAGAAGCGCTCCCGTACTGGATCAATCGCCCCCACGGCTTCTCGCGTCGGCTGCCGTAGCATCTGCAGGTACTGAGTCGCTCTCTACTGACACCGCAAAGAGACGAACGAGTCCCACGCAACGTAGCCCTGCGGAGACAACCCTGAAAACCTCCGCGACCCCACTGCGGACGCTGCGCAACAGCCTCAACCATGCCCAGCTCCCATCAAAACAATCGGGGCGCACGGCTACCGTGCGCCCCGACATG
>JANWXA010000068.1 GCA_025055465.1 Candidatus Kapaibacterium sp. | reverse complement strand
AAGGCGAACAGCGGGGAGAACCGGGCTACCAGGAACACGCCTGCTGTTACCATGGTGGCGGCGTGGATCAAGGCGGATACCGGAGTTGGACCAGCCATGGCATCGGGTAGCCACACTGCTAAGGGGATCTGTGCTGACTTCCCTGTACAGGCAAGAAAGAGCAGCAAAGTGATTGCTGTAACAATATCGGTCCCAACTGGTAAAGCTGCCACCGCTTGAGCATTGATGGCTTCGTACTCCAGCGTACCGAATTGCTTGACCAAGAGAAACATCGCCAGTAGCATCCCAACGTCTCCGATGCGGTTCATGATGAAAGCTTTTCTCCCCGCGTCGGTCGTCCAAACAATGCCAACCCCTTCGAAACGGCGGTTATACCAAAAACCAATCAAGAGATACGAACACAGCCCCACCCCTTCCCAGCCGACAAATGTCAGCAGGACGTTGTTGGAAAGCACCAGCACGAGCATCATGAAGATGAAGAGGTTCAGGTAGGCGAAAAAGCGCCAGAAGGCGGGGTCGCCGTGCATATAGCCGATCGAGTATACATGAATAAGGAAGCCTACCCCGGTAACAATCAGAACAAAGACGATGGAGAGCGGATCTATCTGGAAAGCGATGTCTACGTGGAGGTCACTTGTTACGATCCAGCTATATAGTGTCGTAACGTAAAGCCGTTCAGGGACTGGGAGTTGTATTAGCCATCCCAGGACGATGAGGCTTGCTACGAAGGAGAGCCCAATACTTCCGCTCCCCACAACTCCAATGAGTAGCTCCGACCGCCACCGCCATCCGAGGAGGCTTAGCAAGAGAAAGCCTACCAGAGGTACCAGCGGAATCGCCGCAACCACAAAGTCCATAGCTTTGCATTATTATGATATTTCTACTTCCTCAGTGACGAAGCCCTCGAACGGCAGTTCGATAGAGTGGAACTGAAGACGCAGCGTTTCATCTACAACCATCATTGTGTTGCGTTCGATTTTGATCCAGTCTGAGTGTGTTCCCGTAAGGGGTTCTGACGCCAGCACAACGGCGGAAGGATGCCCATAGGTAGGCTCCATGCCGCACCAGTCGCCGTTGCAATAGTAGCGTCTGCCATATATGTAATACAGCGTAGCTGGCTGCGTGTTAGGATTAGTAGTGTATCGGGTTGCGACGATGCTGGTGCCGTTCGTCACGCAAAGGTTCAGATACGAATGTTCTCGTACGCCCGCTTCTACGAGCAGGGCGCTGAGCTCCTGGAGCATTGCCCACATGGCTTCTACCAGCTCTTCACAGCTTACTTCTCCGAAAGGGTCCTGGATGTAATTGAGCAAGAGGCCGAAGATGTGCTCAGAGTCTGTTGAGCCCATGATAGCATCGTAGGCAACGTCATTGAGCTGACGGAGCAATTTGCGCCGGATGGCGCGAAAGCCTCCCACAAACCCATTGTGCATGAACATCAGGCGCCCACACCAGAAGGGATGAGAGTTAACTTCCTCCACCATGAAGCCCGGTGAGGCGGCACGGACGTGGGCGAAGATTAGGGGCGAGTAAATCTTGCGGGCCAAATTGCGCAGGTTCAAGTCGCTCCAGGCTGGCTTGATACTGCGGAATACACAGGGTTCGTTGTCCAGCTCCGGCACATACCAGCCAATACCGAAGCCGTCACCATTGACTGTGACAGACATCTCTTCGGCGTGGATGGTTTGGGCGCGGATAAGTGAGTGCTTAGGCTTGTAAAGCAAATCTTCCGCCAGCACGGGAGGGCCAATGTATGCGACAAAGCGACACATGACGGATGGATTTGGATAAACTGCTTTTGACAGGAAAACAAAATTACGCGAAAGGGCGGGCAACATTCCCACGCCTTTCTTGTGTGAATGAGCTATTTTTGTTTGTACGCTGGCAGGTATAGCGGGGAGATTCTATGTATTGGTGGATGGTTGCTGGCTTCGTGCTTGGTGTCGGAAGCATGCTCTCCGGGTGCTCTGAAGAAGGTACCTTCTCGGATGCTTCCGTAGAGATCAGTACACAACTTGGAGCATCTTCTGTGGGGTCGGTGGCGAAGTCTGTCAAGTTCGCGCCGGCGGGGTGGAGCGGCGTGGATTCGCTCCAGGTTACGCGCGTCCGTATCCTGGTAAGGCGTCTCAAACTTCACAGTGTCTCTGAGGATACAGCTTCCGAGGGGCGCGACCTCAAACTGGGGCCTTTTGTGGCTGTCTTTACATCCCAGCGGCAGACACTGAGTATAACGGCTATCCCTCCAGGAGTCTACCGCTGGCTCAACCTGGGCTTCCATCGGCTGAGCGATTCGGAAGCAGCACAATATGCGGCTGACCCCTTGTTTCGGGATTTCGTGATGCCGGAGCGATACAGTGTGCTAATAGAGGGCCGGGTTTTTCGTGGGGATAGCGCTATTCCCTTCGTATACCGGAGCGAGGTTATGGCCAATGTTGCTGTAGAGATGGATCCCCCTGCGTCGGCGACCCAGACGGAACTTTTGCGACTACTTGTGCTATTTGAACCGCGCCAGGTTTTCGTAGAGGGGAATATTGTTCTGGATCCGCGCGATCCACGTCTAAGAAGCCTCATTGAGAATAAGCTGCGTGGAGCTCTTAAAGCTCTCGGGCGAACCTTGTAGCCTGCATGGGAAGCGGTGCCGGCACGATGTGCAAGCTCTCCATCGTTGTACCACTCTATAATGAAGCAGAGTCACTACCGGAGCTTATTCCACGCTTGGAAGATGTCGCCGAGCGAGTAGCGGGGCCTGAATACGAAATTTGGCTTGTGGACGACGGCTCAACGGATGGTTCCTTTGAAGTCGTGCGGCTCTTTCACCAACGCAACGCGCGCATCCGTGGCATTCGCTTTCGGCGCAACTATGGTAAATCTGCAGCCTTAGCTATGGGCTTTGCAGAAGCGCAGGGGAAATACGTTGTCACCGTTGATGCTGACTTGCAGGATGAGCCTGCAGAAATTCCTCGTCTGATTGCAAAGCTGGAAGAGGGATATGATTTAGTCTCGGGATGGAAAAAGCAGCGTCAGGATCCGCTGAGCAAAACACTGCCTTCACGGCTGTTCAACGCCGTGGTGTCTCTGACCAGCGGCATTCGGCTACACGACTTCAACTGCGGCCTAAAAGCATATCGACGTGAAGTGGTCAAAACCTTGCAGATCTATGGGGAGATGCATCGATATATTCCGGCGTTGGCGCACTGGGAGGGTTTCCGCGTCACCGAGCTCCCCGTACACCATCATCCGCGCAAATATGGTCGTTCCAAATTCGGTGCCAGCCGCTTCGTGAAAGGTTTTCTGGATTTGTTGACCGTGTTGTTCACCACGCGCTTTCTGAAGCGTCCGCTGCACCTGTTTGGAACCGTTGGCGTGCTTTTTGCTATAGTGGGCTTTCTAATTGATGCGTACCTGGTTGTGGAGTGGGCGCTTGGACGAACGGCCCTGAGCAATCGCCCATTAGTTTTTTTCGGTTTGGGGCTTATCATTGTCGGGGTCCAGCTTATCTCGCTGGGGCTGTTGGGGGAGCTCGTTGTCAAGGGGTCTCTATGGCAAAGTAGTTATGGTATTACCGAACGTTTGTAGGATGCGGTAGTATACGCGCATGCGACCTGTTCTTTTTATGCTGTTGCCACTGCTGCTGCAAGCACAGGCATTACTGGAATTCACCAGTGGTTTGGCGACAACATGGCTTGTGGGCGACAATCCAGCGCGCACTGCCATTATCTCTCGTGATACAGCACAACAGCAGGCCCTCGGCGCCGGCTTCAGTGGAGTCCAGCCTGGCGTGGCTTTTCATGTGCTCCATCCCTTGTCATCTGATTGGCGCATCGGCCTCGGCGTAGAACAGACCTATTTTGAAGGCCTGCAGCGCTTCCGCTTGCGAGTCATTGATATCTACCTGAGCTATACGCAGACGGTCACTTCCGTTGCTGCCCTGGTGGAGTATATTCCTGTGCGCTTTCCCTTAGCTCGAGGCTATGCTTTCCTTAGCCTTGAACCGCGCTGGGTAAGTGTTGCTCGAGGACGTTATGTTTACGAACAAGTGGATACCCGTCAAGGTAGAGTTGTAGAGCGCTTAGACACGCTCATCAGTAAGCCTCCAGAGCCAGTCCGCCGCCTGGGGATTGTCGGGCGCATCGGGATTGGGGGAGAATTAGCCGAGCCTTGGCATTTCCGAGCAAATGTGGGCTTTGGAGTGCTCAATCTGTGGGGACGTCGCCCCGAACGAGGGGAATTGCTGACCCCAGTGCGGCTTGGAGAGTTGGATGAAAAGTATGCCGCCGCCGTAGTAGTTTCGCTGCTGTTGCAGTATCGCCTGCGGATACCGTAGGTTGATTGGTGGGTTAGCAAATGCATCGGATGGGCTATGGGTGCTGATATGCGTTTGGTGGAGCTCCTGGAGGAATTGTCCCTCCTGTTAGAGCTCAGTGGAGAAAATCCCTTTAAGGCCCAAGCTTATGCCCGTGCTGCTCGTACACTAGTGGAGCATGAGATCGACGTCCACCGAGCTGTCGCCGAAGGTACATTGCGGCAGCTCCCCGGCATTGGCCCCGCTCTGGAAGAAGCTATCACAGAGTACGTACGTACGGGTACCATTACGCTTTACGAGCACCTTCAGCAACAAGTTCCGGAGGGTTTGCTGGAGCTAACGCAGTTGCCCAACGTTGGTCCGAAACGTGCGCGCCAACTTTACGAACAACTCGGGATTGCCAGCGTGGATGCGCTGGAGCAAGCATGTCGGGAGCATCGAGTTGCCACCGTCAAGGGGTTCGGGGTGAAGACGGAACAAGCTCTCATGGAGGCTGTTCAGCAGTGGAAGCATTCTCGCTTTCGGCTCCATCTGCATACGGCTCTGCGTGAAGTTCAGCGTTGGCGTGAACGGATTCTGGCATTGCCCGACGTTACTTCTGTTGTTGTTGTGGGTACGTTGCGCCGGTATGCGGAAATAATCGAGGAAATCAGTTTATTAGTGACTACGCCTTTCCCGGAGCGCCTTTCAAAGGCGCTTCGCAAAGAGCTCCCTGAGGCCGTGGCAGAAACTGGAACCCGCTTTGCAGCGCGGGGGGAGCGTGGGGTCCGTATTTGGTTTGAGCTCGCTCCAGTGGAGGTTGCTGGCTGGATGCTCTTCCAAGGCACGGGTTCGGAGGCGTTTGTGGCAGCCATAGAAGCAGAGCTCCGTGCTCGTGGCTTCCAGCCTGCACCCCACGGACTTCTGAAAGATGGGGAGGTGGTTCCCCTCCGAACCGAGGAGGAACTGTTTGCCCTACTGGGGCTTCCTGTTGTTCCTCCGGAGCTGCGAGAGGGGGGAGAGATTGTGGCTATCGCTCGACAGCAAGGGCTACCTCGGCTGGTTTCCAGGGCAGATTTCTGTGGCATGCTCCATGTCCACTCCACATGGAGCGATGGCAAAGCCTCCATTCGCCAGATGGCCTTGGCGGCTAAAGAATTGGGGTACCGCTACATTGCTATCTGCGATCATAGTCCGTCGGCATACTATGCCGGCGGGCTTAGCTACGAGCGTCTGAAGCAGCAGCATGCCGAAATTGACCGCCTCAATGCGGAGGACCTCGGTATCTACATTTTGAAAGGAACGGAGGTAGATATCCTGCCTGATGGCTCGCTGGACTATCCGGACGAAACGTTGGAACAGTTGGAGTTGGTGGTTGCCTCTGTGCACTCGCATTTCAAGCAGTCCCGACATGAGATGACCTCCCGGCTTGTGCGGGCCTTGGAGCATCCAGCGGTTCATATTCTGGGGCATGCTACAGGTCGCCTGTTGCTATCCCGTCCACCGTACGAGGTGGATATAGAGGCGGTGTTAGCGACCGCTCTTCGATTGGGGAAAATTGTGGAGCTCAATGCGCAACCATATCGGCTGGACGTCTCGTGGGAATACCTACAACGGTGGCGTGACCAGGGGTTACATATTGCCATCAATCCCGATGCACACTCAGCAGCGGAATTAGAGTATACAGACCTGGGTATTGCCCTGGCTCGCAAAGCGCTCTTTCCACCGGACCAAGTTGTCAATACACTTTCACTGGAAGAGTTTCGGCAATTCTGCCGACGACACACCCAGCAGTAGAATCTTAAGGGTACACCAGTGTTTCTTCTCGCTCCGGACCCAGGGAGAGCATCCTGACGGGGACCTTGACGAACTCCTCGACGAAGGCAACGTAACGTCGGGCGGCCTTGGGCAGCTTTTCTACCGTGACGATGCCGTTGAGAGGCTGATTCCAGCCCGGTAACACAACGTATTCTGGCTCCACCTGTTCCAGAGTTGCACAGTCTGGAGGGAAGAAACGCAGGCGCTTTTGACCGATTCGGTAGCCAACGCAGACAGGTATCTCCGTAAAGTGGCTGAGCACGTCCAGCTTAGTGAGGGCCAGTTCGGTGATACCGTTCAGCATAGCGGAATAGCGCAGGGCAACCAAGTCCAACCAGCCGCAGCGGCGTGGGCGCCCGGTGGTTGCCCCAAACTCTTGCCCAAGTTGACGAAGTCGTTCCCCTACAGAGTCCGTCTGCTCGGTGGGGAAGGGGCCGTAGCCTACCCGTGTCGTATATGCCTTCGCGATCCCGATGACTTGGGTAATAGCGGTAGGGGGTATTCCAAGGCCAGTACAAGCTCCACCGCTTGTGGGATTAGAGCTGGTGACGTAGGGGTAGGTGCCGTGGTCCACATCCAGCAATGCTCCCTGGGCTCCTTCGGCGATGATATGCTTCCCTTCGCGGAGGGCTTCTGCTAACAGGGCCGCGGTGTCGGTGACATAGGGATCAATGAAAAGATCAAATTCCAAGTATTCCTGCACGATGCTCTCCACGTCTAGCTCGTCGGTGTGATACAGAGTGCGCAGTAGTGTGTTGTTCTCTTCTAAGTTTGCCCGCAGCTTTGCCTCGAAGACCTCGCGATGGAGTAAGTCTACGATACGAATGCCAGAGCGGCGGAACTTATCAATGTATGCTGGACCGATGCCCCGACCAGTCGTTCCGATCGGCTGTAAAGCTTGTTGTTCCTGTGCTTGGTCCAGCAACTTGTGGTATGGCATAATAAGATGCGCTCGGTTACTAACATAAAGGCGCCCAACAGTGCGGATGCCCAATGCCTCCAGCATGGCGACTTCCTCACGAAACGCAACGGGGTCAATGACCACGCCGTTGCCAATGATGCAGTTCACCTGGGGATGGAGGATGCCCGAGGGGATAAGATGTAAGACTAGGCGCTGGCCATTGTATGTTACTGTGTGTCCGGCGTTTGCACCACCTTGATAGCGGGCAACGATGTTGGCGTCGCGGGCCAAGAAGTCTACAATTTTGCCCTTGCCTTCGTCACCCCACTGCGCTCCAACGACAACTGTTACGGGCACGGGTAACCGGTGCACTCAAAGATAACTTACGCCTGTGCTGTCGCTTGTTGCTCTGCTTCTCTGAGGCGGCGATATTCGCTTTCCAAATCCATCTTCCGCACGGTCTGTAAAAACCATACTACGAAAGCACTGGCAATAAAGATCGAGGAGTACGTTCCTGTAATGATGCCTACTAACATTGTGAAGGCAAAGCCCTGCAGTACTTCACCTCCCAACAACAAAATTGCCAGCAGCACTAAGATGGTGGTCAGTACTGTGTTGATAGTGCGGCTCAATGTTTCATTGATGCTGAGATTCATTAGCTTGATGAGATTCATCCCCTTGTAGCGTTCCCGGTTTTCCCGGATGCGGTCGAAAATGATCACAGTATCATTGATGGAAAAGCCGAGCACAGTGAGCAGAGCTGCCAGGACGGATTGGTTGACCTCTATGCGCAACAATCCCAGATGATGGACGATGGCAATCGCTGAAATGGCGATAACAACATCGTGGACTAGTGCTACTGTTGCACCCAGACCGTAGACAAACTCAAAGCGGAAAGCGATATAAAGCAAGATGGCGATAACAGCAATGATGACAGCAACAAGGGCATTGAAACGCATCTCGGCACCAATTTTGGGACCGACCTTGTCGGACTTGATTAGAATCAAAGTGTGCCCTTCAAAGCGCTTCTCGAGTGCTGACATTATAGCAGTAGCAGGGTCTTGCCCTGTTTCGGTAATGGTGGATTCCTTTGCCCGGATGAGAAATTGACTGGGTTTGCCATAGGACTTGATTTCTGCTCCTCGGAATCCAGCGGCGCTAACAGCAGCCCGGATGTCTCCAACATCGGGTGTAGGGCGAATTTCTACAGCGATCTCCGTGCCCCCCTCAAAGTCTATACCGTATTCCAGGCCCCACATGGTGACCGTCAACAGCCCGACAATGGTTGTCGTGAGGGAGACAAAAAAGAAAAGACGTCGTTTGCCCAAGAAGTCTATGTTTGTCTTACCGAAGAATTCCATCAATTCCTCTTAGGTTGTCGCCACCAGCCACTTGCGCGAAAGGCCATAGTATAGATTGATATCGTAAGCGAGGAGTATTTCTATAAACGCCCGGGCTACGATTAGTGTGGAGAACAGCGTCATGATGATGCCGATCATCAACGTAATAGCAAAACCCTGGATAGGTCCAGTGCCGAAAAAGTATAGGATGAGGCCAGTAATGAAGGTTGTCACATTCGAGTCCAGGATGGCCGAGAGAGCCCGTTTGTGGCCTTCATCCACCGCGGAACGAATGGAGCGTCCGCGGCGTAGTTCTTCGCGAATACGCTCGAAAATGAGAATGTTGGCATCTACCGCCATGCCCATAGTGAGGATAATTCCAGCAATACCAGGTAACGTCAGAGTGCCTTTGAAAGCGGAGAGCAGAGACAGAATGAGTATAATGTTGACCAATAAAGCAAAGATCGCGACTGCCCCACCGGCCGTGTAGTAGCCTACCATGAAGAGTATTACCAGCAGGAACGCGACCAGGCTGGCAAGGAGACCGCGGCGAATAGAGTCTTCGCCTAATGAGGGTCCGACGACGCGCTCTTCGATAATTTCTACTGGTGCCTTCAGGGCACCGGCTTTCAGCACGATTTCCAGAAGGTGGGCTTCCTGGACGCTGCTCATTCCGGTGATTTGCGAGCGCCCACCAGTGATTTTTGTCTGCACTACTGGGGCTGAGTAGACGCGTCCATCCAGGACGATGGCGATCTTCTTGCCTACGTTGGCTCCTGTAATACGAGCCCAGCGTTCGGCGCCCTCCGTGTTCATGTCCATGAGCACGATAGGGGCGTTCGTTGTGGGGTCAAAGGTGGCGCGAGCGTCGGTGATAACGTCTCCAGTCAGCTCGGGCTCGCGTTTGAGGACGTAGAAGGTGTAGATTTCATAACCTTGCCGTTGCAGGTGCTCCTCAGGCTTTGCACTGACAGCGACCTCGTATTCAGCGGGGAGAAGGCGCTGAAGATCGGCTCGATTGAGGAGGGCCTCAAACTCAGCCAGGCTCTCCTTGGGAATCTGGAAGAAGTACTCTCCCTCAGGAAATTCACTACGT
>JANWXA010000067.1 GCA_025055465.1 Candidatus Kapaibacterium sp. | reverse complement strand
GGAGCGGTCAACGGCAACGGCATCGAAGAATACATCGGCGAAGATGCTGATGCTGACGACCGCAAGGTCTTCTTTGCCCACATCGGGCTCCCGCTGGAGTTAGGGCTCTTCGGGCTCTACGGAGAGATGCCAGACACCGCAGGAATGCTCATCCGAGGCTACCGCGTTGGCTTGGATTGGCGGTGGACGCCATGGGACTATACCGAGCTCTTCCTACAGCTCCTCTACGGCTACGATAACACCCAAGTCCACGAGCTTGCCGGTGGCTTCCTGGGGTTTGACTACACGAACTTTCCGCACGCCGTTGCGTTCCTCGCTAATCTCGTCACTGCCCCCGTGGGCTCTGTCTACCGTCCACTGCGGCAGCAGTCGGTAGCAGTCCAGTATAGCTACTACCCGTACCGCAACGTTCGGAT
This sequence comes from Candidatus Kapaibacterium sp., assembly GCA_025055465.1. Classification (GTDB taxonomy): domain Bacteria; phylum Bacteroidota; class Ignavibacteria; order Kapaibacteriales; family HRBIN21; genus HRBIN21. Next base: position 9,049 of record JANWXA010000067.1, on the reverse strand, counting down.
CTTAGCAGAGCTGGAACGCCAGCTCCTGCAGCCAGTTACCCGCCTCACCCTCGGGGTTGACTTCGCCTACTGAAGCTCCACTATGCTGAGGCCCAATGGCGGCCGTAACGGTGTACCGAGCGCGTGTGCTCTTGAATCCAACTCCTCAGCGCCGAGTAGAGTGCCTCTGGGACGGGGCCCTTGTCGTCGACGCCTCCAACGGTAGCATCGTTGCCTGCGCACCAACAGCAGAGCTCGGCCGGCATTTCTCCGGAGCTCCTACAGTGGACTTTGGTCCTCACAGCGTTCTACTTCCAGGCCTCGTTGACGTACATACCCACCTCCCGCAATATCCCGCAATAGGGCAAGATCGCGACGAGCTGCTGACTTGGCTCCGGGAGCTTATCTTCCCGCTGGAGGCTCGGTATGCCGACCCAGACTTCGCCGAACAGCAGGCCGAGCTCTTCTTCCGAACGGCCCTGGACTCCGGAACTACAACCCTGGTTACCTTTGGTCCTCCGACGGCTGCGGCGACCTCGCGTGCCTTTGCCGCCGCTGCCCGCGCTGGGCTGCGTGTGCTCATGGGTCAGACGCTGATGGACCGTAACGTACCGGTAGAGCTCTCCACACCCACCAACGATGCTCTCCAAGCGTTGGAGCGCATCACGGCTGAGTGGCACGGATATGACGGACGGCTCTTCTCAGTCGTCTCCCCGCGCTTTGCCGGAAGCTGCAGTCTGGCGTTGCTCCAACTCTGCTCTCGGTTCGCTCAGCGGCACCAGCTCCTGCTCCAGACTCACTTGGCGGAAAGTCCTCGGGAACTGCGCTGGATTGCCGAGCTCTTCCCGGAGTTTTCCGACTACACGGCCATCTACGAAGCCGCGGCTCTCTTGACACCGCGAACGATCTTTGCGCACTGTATCTACCTCTCCCCGTCTGAGCGGGCACGCCTCCACTCCGCTGGATGCGCTATCGCGCACTGCCCACGCTCCAATGCTTTCCTGCGGAGTGGAATTATGCCGCTGCGCCAGTACCTCCAAGAGGGCCTCCGCGTAGGACTCGGAACCGACATTGGGGCCGGTTACTCGTTGTCGGTACTGGAGGAAGCCCGCTATGCCTGCGAGATGGCAAAGCTCCGCGCCTTCTTGACGCCCGAAGAAGTCCCGACGGAGGTCACGCCGGAGGAAGCCCTCTGGCTCGCCACACTCGGCGGAGCCCAAGCACTCGGGTTGGAGCACCAGATCGGCACTCTAGACCCCGGCAAAGAGGCCGATTTCATCGTGCTGGATACCTCTGCCTGGGTCCCTGCAGCGACTCTCCAAGGCTTGGCCCCAGAAGCGCTCGTCAGCCGGCTTCTCTACACAGCCCCTCCGAGCTCCCTCAAGGCGGTCTTCGTCCGCGGACGTCGACTTCGTTAAATCGGCTCAGCGGCTCAGATGGGCATTTCATAGATGCGGTAGCGCTTGTAGAGCTGTGCCCCCAGCGTCTTCTCCAGCGGATTGCGCATTGCCCAGTTGTCCTCCAGTACCCAACCGGCCTCGGCAGAGCGGATGCCTTTCCGTAGCCCCCGCATGCCCAGCTCGTAGTAGAGGACAGCGTCGGCCCCCAGGTTCTGGTACCCCGGCAAGACTCCCAGAATCATGATGCGCATGGCATCAATCCGTTTGCGCTTCGTTGCGAAGTGCCAGAGTGCCCCAAGGAGGCTCCCTGAGCGGTTGAACCGGAGTACCTGGTTGATGTCCGGAATGGCCAGAGCGAAGCCAATTGGCTCATCCCCCCGAAAGGCAAACAGCGCCAACTCTGGGTCTGCGACCTGCTTGAGCCCAGCCACCAGGAACTCCATCTCTGCATCGGTCAACCGAACGAAGCCCCAGTTCGGCTGCCAGGCACGGTTGTAGATGAGCTTGATGCGCTCCACATCCTGCCGGAAGAGCTGCCGATCGCGGAAGTCCATACCCCGCACCCAAATGCCGTACCGTTCCCGCACGAGCTGCTGCCCCTGCCGCAGCTTCTCGGAGAGGAACCGTTCCGTCAGGAGGTAGACAAGCAAGTCCTTGACCTTCTGGAGGCCGCAGGCCTCCAACAGCTCAGCGTAGTACGGTGGGTTGTAGGGCATCATGATCGCTGGGGGGTGGTCGAAGCCATCTATGAGCAGCCCGCACTCGTCGTTCATAGAGGGGTTCACAGGTCCACGGATGCTCGTCTTCCCTTGGCGCCGTAGCCATTCGGCCGCCGCCTCCAGAAGGACACGCGCAGCGCCCGTATCGGGGACACACTCAAAGAAGCCGAAGAATCCCACAGCATCCTGGTGGAGCTCGTTGTGGAGCTCGTTGACGATCGCCGCAATGCGCCCTACGGGCTCTGCTCCACGCCGTGCTATCCAGAGCTGCATGCGGGCATGGTGAAAGAAAGGATTCCGGCGGGGATCTAGCAGCTTGTCTTGCTCCGCCTTCAGCGGAGGCACCCAGTTTGGGTCGTCGCGATAGAAGCGCCACGGGAGACCAATAAACCGGCGTCGCTGCGCAACGTCAGCCGCTGGGAAGGACAACAATTGAATATCCATCGCACCGCTCTATCCTGAAACTACTCATAACTGCTCAACACTGGCCAGGCGCCACCGCCCATCAGGGCGCAATTCAAAGAGGAAGCGTTGGCGGAAGCGTTCATAGACCCAGACTTCGCGCGAGGCCCTTCCTGAGGGAAATTCCCGCTCTACTCGTGTAGGCTCTCCGTAGAGAATGTAGATTTTTCCCCGCTCTGTTCGCATCCCATCAGGCTCCGTAGCAGACTGAAAGGCAAAATAGGCGTGGTCCACTCGACGAAAGTAGGCCGCCATGGCCTCGTTATACGCAGTCGCTGGTGTTGGGTCCCGCTGCTTCCAGTACCGCCACACCCGCTCCCACTGTTCCTGTGCGGATCCACCCCGGAACCTCTCCCACTCCTTGTCAGGCAAAATGTAGTACATGCTCTGCAGAGCATATGAAATACGGCGGAGGGAAACCGGCATCGCCGTCCACACAACGCGGAAGGAATACCGCAATGTATCAGGGCTTGCCGTATCCGCCTTGACGAGGGCCATTTCATACCGTCCCGGCACCAAGGCCGCTGTAGGAAGGTAGACCTCAACCCAAGCACCCACCGGAAGTGGGTCGGGTCGGAAACGAAAGCCAGGTTGGGGAACCAACTGTGGATGAAGTTCTAACCGGCCGCCGCGTTCAGCATAAGCGTTTCCACGAAGTTCTGGCGTGCTATCCCACCAGCGTTCTCCTGCCTCCGGTGGCATCTGGCGGCACGAGTAAGTATACGTAGCCCCTGCTTTCAGACGGGAGTCCCACAGAAGGCAGCGCACCTGACTCCTGCCAAAAGGCAGGGCTGCCCCCAGGACAAATGGCACATAAGCCGTGTCCGCCTCTGCTTGAACCAGAAGTGGGGTGGTCCACTGCGGTACCCCTTGAATGACTCGGATCGGCAACTCCTGCTGCCGTGCTTCCCGTTGTGATGAGAAAAGCTGCAGTCGGCAGCGGGACACCGACATTGGTATCCTCACCTCGACCCCCCGACTCCAAGAAGAATCCCGCGCGAGCGTTGTCTCGTAATACCGTGCCCACACCGTGTCGCGCAGATCCAATCGCCGACGAACGATACCGAGAGTGTCAATAAACTCCATACTAAGGTGCACCATCGCATGGAAGCCCTCACGTCTTGGCTCTTGTTCAAATACAAGGGCAGCATGGGTAACCCTCGTCAAGACAATCGCCCGTAGCGAGTCACCATCGGGAAAAACATACAGTTCAGCAAACCAGCCTTCGCCAAACTGTCCCAGGAAATATCGGCCCGGCAATCCCAATGGCTCCTGAGCTACCCACCCTACTGGGCCAAGTAACGCCACACACCACACGAGAAGCGCAGCACGGCTCATCCCAGCTCCTCCGACTGGACCTCCCCCCAGGTATGCAGCTCTTGAAGGAAGTCCCACAGGATCAATGCAGCCGCAACCCGATCTGCTCGTCCACGCTGCTGACGGCGCTTTCGCGAAACCCCTAACAAGCGCATCGCCTCCTGAGCTCGGCGAGTGGATCCCGTTTCATCGTACACGTAGATGGGCTGCGGAAACCGCTTCCGTAGCTGCATCACGAACTCACGCAAGGCTACTACAACCGGCTTCGTCCGTGGTGAATCAGCACCAACCGGAACTCCCACAACAAAACCCTCTATTCGTTCCGTATGCACAATTCTCTCCAGCGTTTCCCAAAACTGCGGAGCATCATATGCAAGAACGCCACCGGGCGTCACACTCAAATGGAGCTCGTCGCAGACTGCCCACCCTACGCGACGCAGACCGAAGTCAATGCCTAAGAGGCGTCTCCCCTGCAGCTCCTCTGCCGTCACCACCTCTGCCATTCTCGTAAACTCATGCTCGCACAAACCACATTCGAACGCACGTCCCCCCTCCCGGGTTCGGAACCCACTTGACCCGTCCCCCATGGGCATTGACTACGTCCCGGATGATAAGCATGCCTAAGCCTGGCTTGACCTTCCCCGGCATCCCCATGCCATTGTCGCTGACCTCCAACAGAACCCAGCCATATTGCTGGCGGGAAGCCTGCACTACAATTCGGGCGCCGTCCGTACGCCAGACCGCTTGCCACGCATTCTCCACCGCGTTGGCCAACGCGCGAAAGACCCACTGTAAGTCTCCTTGCAGGTATAGCGGCAAAGCAGGCCGGATTAGCTGAAGTATCCCTTCGTTGATAAGGTCCTCATATTCCTCCGAGAGCTTCGCCCACAGGTCTTCTACTGCAACACGCCCCACAACAGGTGTAGCTCGAGCAAGGCTTCGTGCACTCTCAATGCGCAACTTCAATCGCCGAACCACTTGGACCATTCTGCTTTTATCCTCTCTCTTGAGCGCTCCCTCTATGTGATCGAGCTCACTAAAGAGCTCGTGGCTGAGGAGTCCTGCTAACTGAATCTGCTGCTCCTCCACGGCCGGTGTTACATCTATTTGCCACTCCCACCGAGGCGGCAGGGGAATGAGCAACCGCCACTGCTGCTCTGACCGTTGTAGCTTGGGCCCGGGATTCTGTTGATGTATATGCTCCGCAGAAGACATGCCCTCCTCTTGGCCCCCTGCAGATTGCTCTGTGGCTGCGCGGCCTGCTCTTTCTGGAGAGGGTATGCTTTCCCCGGAGCCCCGCCGAAGATCAACAAGATACGAGGACCCGGCGAGGGGGCCACCCTGAAGAAAACGCAAAAGAGCGCGATGTAGAAGAGTCTGCCAAACCCAGCGTCCACCGACCCCAAGCAGGAAGACCATCCCCAGCACGCTCAGCCCCTGCCCAAGCCAAACCAACAGCCGCCGCAGCAGTGATACTGAACGCAGTCGCCAAAGCTGGAGCCGCTGCCCTACAGCAATGAGGAAGGTATCTCCTCCGAGACTTGCCACCAGGTGAATCGCTCCTCCACCCACATCTGCTCGGGCATGGATCCCTTGGACGTCTCCGACAGTAAGCCTCTCTTCGGTCACTGCAAGCCACCGCCCATGGACGCTGTAAAGGGAAGCATCCCCATCAGCAGCGAGGGTAGCCACCGGCTTCCCTATGCCAGCACGCCGCACCTCCCACTCCGAACCGCGGCGCTCCAGCCACAGAGGAACAACCATAGGCGTATCCCAGAGAACAGCCACCCGCTGCGCAGGGGCTGGGCACCTCTCCTCGTACTCCAGGCTGCCCTGTGCCCGCCATACCCTCACTCGTGTTTCCCTCTCCGAACGCTGCTCGGCAAGGGCTATTCGACCTCCTGGGAGTACCCACAGACGGACGCTGTCCGGCTGCTCCACGGCCGCCAACCAAAGGACTCGTCCATTATCCCCCGTCCAGTACAACTCCCCACGCGCCCCCTCACGACGAATCCACGCTACCAACCGTTGCCCTGGATCCCAAGCGCTGGAGACAACCTGTTCTGCTACCCTACTCCACTGATCCCGGCCTGGTTCGTACGACCATATCTCCTCCTGGTTGGCGAAGATCCACCGTTCGGGGCCCACAACGAGACCTTTGAGGCCTTCCCCCGTCGGCCCACTCAGGGCTGTCCGTCGAGCCCATTCCCGCCCCCAAAGGTCCACTCCAACCCACTCCCACCGCTGATCGTTCTCAATGAGCACCCATACAACCGAATCGCTGAGGACTGCCCGACATCGCCCCGGTATCTCCCTTACAATACCTTCCCGTGCAGCCCCGAGAAACGTCAGCCGTGTCTGGTAGGGGATCCCCCAAGCTGCGCTCCCCGCGGTCGCCACGGTTGTCCAGACCGTATCCCCGTCCCGCACGAGGGCTACCATAGCACTCCCATTTCCTGTCCCCTCGCCTTCGAACCGCAGCTCACCCGGTAGGGTCCCCCAAACCCCACAGCCACCGAGCAGGAGAAAGCTCACGAGGCCGGCTGTATCTCGCACACGCAGAATGCTGCAACCCCTTCTTCCCGTCCGACAAACCCTAAGTGTTCCGGAGTTGTTGCCTTCACCGACACCCGTTCTACAGGTATCTGGCACAGCGTTGCTATCGTTTGCCGCATAGCCTCCCGATAGGGAGCAATCCTCGGCTGCTGAAGCACAACAGTCGCATCCACATTGACGATCCGATATCCATGCTGCTGGAGCAGTGCTACCACTCGTTCGACCAAGACCCGACTGGAAATTCCTCTGTATGTCGGGTCAGAATCGGGGAAATGCTCACCGATGTCCCCCAAGCAGGCAGCGCCCAAGAGGGCGTCGCAAAGGGCGTGCAGCAACACATCCCCATCGCTATAGGCAACAGCCCCTTTAAGTGAAGGAAGCATTACCCCACCAATAACTAAGCGCTCGCCTTCAACCAGCCGATGAACGTCGTAGCCAAAGCCAACCATCACCGCGTACCACATCCATCGTTCGGTATTTCAAAACTACAGGCTTTTCGATGTAGTAGTTCCTCCCTCACAAGATGTTCCCCACCCCTGTTGCACCTTTGCCGCGAATCGCGTATCTTTGTAGTTAGCAGTGAAGATGGGTTGTTCCACAATAGTACATAGGGGGTAGCAATGATACAGCGAGCTCTCCTCGTAGCTGTATCCTCTCTGTCTCTGGTTCTGTTGAGCCTGCCGGCATCCGCCCAGTCCTGGCTGTGGGCAAAGCGAATTGGGGGCGCCTGCTATGACTACTACGTCTATCCTTATCGTGTCGCCTCCGATGCCCAGGGCAACGTCTACGTAACGGGGTACTTCTACTACTACTTCACCGCCGAAGGCGTGACGTACTACACCTATAATTCCGGCGCCCATGCGGACATGTTTGTGGCTAAGTACAGTCCTACCGGGGTCTTGCAGTGGGTCCGGGTTGGCGGTGGCACCAGTACTGAATACGGTTACGGCATTGGGGTTGACGCCAACGGGAACGTATACGTTACGGGGTACTACTACAGCAATCCTGCTGTTTTCGGAAGCTGGTCCTTGGCGACGGTAACAACACCTGATGTCTTCCTGGTCAAGTACGACGCCAACGGCAATGTCCTGTGGGCTGCTCGTATGGCAGGCTCCTCAACGGACATCGTTTACAACCTTGCTGTAGATGCCAGCGGGAACAGCTATTTCACTGGCTATTTCAGTAGCTCAACCACGTTCTTCTCTGCCGGTTCCACTACAGGCACTACACTCTCGGCCGTGGGAAGTGGTGTAGAAGCCTTCGTCGCCGTCTACAACACCAACGGAGTCTTCCAGTGGGCACGAGCTATTGGTGGGAGCTCCTCGGAGTATGGATATGGCGTCGGGGTAGACCAGAGCGGCAACGTCTATGTATCGGGCTACTACTACAGCAACCCCATCTATGTAGGCTCAACTGCAATGTCTCTGTCCGTCGCCTACGCCACTCCTGAGATCTTTCTGGCGAAATTCAACCCCAGCGGCACCGCTCTCTGGGTAGCTAACGCTATGGTCGGCTCCAGTACAGAAATCTTGTACGATATGTCCACTGACGCTTCGGGCAACTCCTACCTGACGGGCTACACTAGCTCCAACCCGGGCTACGCTATCTCCGCCGCCGGGAGTGGTGGAGGGACGATCACGATTAGCCGTGGCACTACTACCGCTCAAGCCTTTGCCGTCCGCTTCAACACCAATGGCGTTGCTCAATGGGGCACCATTGTCGGTGGGACCGTCACGACGTACGGATATGGCATTGACGCTGACAATAGCGGGAACATCTACCTGGGCGGCTACCACTACGGTAGCTTTACCTTCGGAAGCTCCACCATCTCGGTGAGCGCAACCCCCGACGTCTTCATCTTGGTGTGGCGAAGCGATGGTACAGCCGACTTCGGCGTAGCAGCTACGGGTAACAGCACCGATATTCTTTACCACCTACGTGTCTCCCGCCCACGTCGAGAGGCGGCTATTACCGGGTATTTCGTGAGTACGCCCCTCACCTTTGGGAACATCAGCATTAATAATGACAGTTACACCGGTAGCTGCTACTACTACGCAGCAGGGTTCTTGGCCACCATGCGTGTGCGTCCTAACTTGGATGCCGGGATTGTCGGGCTTGCCAACCCACAGCCGCCCTTTGCTTCAGGCAACCAAGGTGTGACGGTTCGCCTGCAAAACTTCGGACGCCAACCCATCACCAGTATCAGCATCGCGTGGTCGCTGGACGGAACACCGCAGTCACCGCAAACGTGGACTGGAACGCTGAGCTCAGACGCTGTTACGACGTTTACCCTGGGCACACTCAACTTCGCACCCCGGACGATCGTGAACCTGCAGTTCAGCATCACTGCCGTCAACGGGCAAACCGATGAGGACGCTTCCAACAATGCCCTCACTGCTCAGCGTGCGCCAGCCCTGGCGGGTGCCTATACCATTGGCGGCACAAGCCCCGATTTCCCCAGCTTTACGGCGGCTGCCAACTACCTCCATATCGGCGGTGTCCTGGACACGGTCACCTTCCGCGTCCGTAGTGGAGTCTACACAGAGCAGTTGAACCTCAACGCCACAATACCAGGCGCTGGGCTTCCAACGCGCCGGATTACCTTCGAGTCCGAGT
>JANWXA010000066.1 GCA_025055465.1 Candidatus Kapaibacterium sp. | reverse complement strand
TAAGGTCGTTGAACACGTACAGTCCAGAAGCAACGAGGCTCAGTGCAACGAACGCCAGTGCGGCCATCCCCCAAAGCTGCCACTCTGGGAGGCGATGCGCCAAAACGATCGGCACAAAGACCAACAAATTCTTCAACCACTGGTGCAGACGGAGCAAACGCAGGAAAGGACGCCAGCTCCATCGTTGTAGAAAATCATGACCGGCAGGGAAACGACGCCGCACGCGACGCACGAAACGAGGGGTACCGACGACATGAACTGCCGTAGCCGCCGCCCAGATGGGAGTATCCACCATTGAATTCCCAACATACTCGAATGGCTCTTCGCCTATAATCTGTCGCAACCGCCGCAACTTCTCTTGACCACGGTTGTTTACCGTATCTGTGCTGGTGATGACAGCATCGAATAGTCCTGTCTGCTGGGCAATCATTTCCCCGATACCATGCGAAGCCGCTGTTGCCAGGATTATCCGACGGCCTCGCTGCCGTTCCGTCCGGAGCCACCGCAGCAGCTCTTCTCGATAGGGGAGAAGCTCCACAGCAGGTCGGGACTCAGCCGCAATCCGGGCCTTCACGTATGCACGCCCACGTGGTAGCCACAGCAGCAGGCCCAGCAGCCGCCACGGTCGGTTCCGAAGAAGATGAAGGAGGCCCTCCCAGAGAGCGTCCGTTCGCAGCAGAGTTCCGTCTAAATCTACCACGAGCGTCGGGAGCTGTGACATCACACGGGCCTGTGCCACCATTCGACATCCAGCTCGGCAAAGAGTTTGTCCCGCTGCTCTATAGCGACCACAGAGGCTTCCACCTCTGGTAGCAGGTTTTCCTGCTCCCCGCTCTCTTCCACCAGCCGGCACAGGTATTCAAAATCGCGGGCATGGAAGACGAAACGCTGTTCGGCATATTCCCGGGCGCTCCCCGTAACGACGAGAAAACTCCAGTCCGAGCTTTGCAGTAACAGCAATTCCCGCAGCGCCTGGCACAACAGCCGTTCCTGGAGCCGCGAACGGCTCCCTATAGGAAACCGCCGGAGGAGTGTGTCCAGGCGTTTCTCTGCTTCTGCCAGAAAATGCCACATCCACCGTACCTGTGGGTTCGCCCATGGTTCATGCCCAGCGTCTTTCCCCCACGAGCCCGCAGGCAAGCGCACGCGGGCAAACGGTGACACACGCTGCCAACATTCGGCCAAGCTCCACATGACCGTATCCTCCTGCTGCCCCATGTGCTCAAGAAATCGGTGCAGGAACATCGGCCCTTCAAACCACCAATGCCCGAACAGCTCCGTGTCGAATGGAAGACAGAGAACAGGAAAACAGCCATGGAGACGAGATTCTTGCACAAGTGCATGCGCAACGACACCGACAAAGTGTCCAGCGTGATGGGCCGCTTTCTGCTGCGCCCATTCCGGGACATAGAGCAGCTTATACTGCATGTCGAGACGGTTATCGGTAACGCGCCAATAGCGCAGCCACGAAGTGTAGTGGCGCTTGTGGAAATCCAAGTAATCCCCATCCCCGGGATAGCCGGTACGAGCATCCCAGATGCGTGCTGCTGTTGCCTGATGGCGCGCCAGAACCATGCAGCCATCAGCCTGCGGATCGGACATGCACCAGTACGGCTGGGTAATTGGGAGGGTCGAGGTCGTCTGTCCGGCAAACGCCCATACGTGGGCTCGTTCTACAAGCTGTTGCTCAACCACACAGCATTTTACACCCAGACGCGCTAACCATGTCTCTATCCCAACCGAGCGCGCCGCCGTCGTGCCATAGAGAGGAACCGCCGTAGCGTCACCCGCGGGATAGTACCCGCACTCGGGCAGCCATACGGTGCGCGGCTGCTGTCCAAAATGGCGTCGGTATGTCTCCACTCCAACGCGGAGTTGGAAGGCAACCGACCGCTCACTGGGAAGTAGGGGTAGATATGCATGGGTAGCCGCAGAGGTAGCTACTTCTACTACTTCCATCCCTTGCAGCCGAGCAAAAGCAGCCAGGAGATTACCACGATATTCCTCCACGAACTCCTGTAGTCGCTCGGTATACCACGTTTGCCAGAACTGCGCCAGCCGTATCCAGTGCTCGCCGTAGCCGTAACGGCGGAAGTGCTGCTCGTCGTCGCGGGCAGCCGCCGTTTTTTCCTGACAGTAGTGCTGGAAGAGCATCCGGAAAGCGGGCTGCGCTAATTGCTCGCACAGCACAGGAGAAAACTCCACCGTACAACGTGGTAGGAGTCCTCGGCGGACAAGGTGCCGCAGTGAACGCAGCAGTGGCAGATAACACTCTGCGACAGCCTCGCAGAGCCAATCGCTCCCGTGTGGAAACCGTCCATGATGGATGACATACGGCAGATGGGAGTGAAACACGAAGACCACTGCACCCACTGCCATGCTGCGGGCATTCCTCAGTGAACCCGGAACGCGCTCGGGGAGGGGGGCTGTGGCTCTACGCGAATTTCTCCGTACTGCTGTTCATACTTGCGAAGGTTCTCCCCCAGCGCCATCCAGAGAAGCTTCGCATGCTGCGGTGTCATCAGGATACGCGCGTGGACGCGCGCTCGTGGCAGCCCCGGTAGGACGCGGGTAAAATCCAGCACAAACTCCGCCATGGAGTGCGAGATGATAACCAAGTTGGAATAAATCCCCTGCGCCTCTTGCTCTCCCAACTCAATGTTGATCTGATGTTCAACAGCAGGCTGTTCCGGAAGGGATTGGTCGCTGCTCATGGACAGACTCCTTACGGCTGTTTTCGCAACTGATCGGCACGGTTGTAGTAATGCTCTGCCTTCACTTTATCACCGCGACGGGCATAGACACCGCCGAGAAGCTCGTAGTAGCGGGGTTGGTTCGCGAACAGGGGCTCCAGCCCTTCCAGTTCCGCCAACAAGCGGCGAAACTTCTCTGCATCGGGCAATACTTCATAGACGTTGAGTAGCTGTTCCGCAGCAAGGAATTCCTCCCGCTTCCCGGGAAGCCGGCGATAGCGCTCAAAGAGCTCCGCGGAGCGGCGCAGAAGTGGGACGTAACGGTCGCGCTGCTCCTGGTAACGAGGGTTTTGGCGACGCTTCTCTATCTCCTCCTGTTGCAGTTTACTTGCCCAGTTCTTATACGCAACAGCCCCGTTGAAGAGCGTCAGCTCGTTCGTCGAATCTTTTTGCAGTGCCTCTTCGTAAGCTTTGACCGCCTCCTCGTAGCGTTCCTGCTTTGTGAGAACGATAGCGTACTGGAGCACGTAGCTCGCCTTGTCGGGGAATTGCTCACGAAGCCGCTGCAATAGGCTGAGAAGCTCCTGCGTGCGTCCCTGCCGGTCGTAGATTTCCACCAAGATGTTCATCCCCTGCTCATTGCCAGGGCTCAGCGTGAGGATATCACGCGCATAGCTTAGCGCCTCCTCCAGTTGACCGCGGTTGATCAAGGCGACCGCTGCACTGACGAGAGGTTGTATGAGGAGGCGGGTATAGCGCTCCTTTTCTGCCGCGGTCCAGAGCTGGGGTGGTCTGTACCTCCAACCTTCTACGAGGGCCCCTCTCCCCGCCGTGGCAGCGGAGAAGACATAAAGGGGATGGTCGCCCACCGTCCACTGGTCCACGAAAAGCGTGTCTCCTTCCACAGGCATGGCGCGGCTTGTATTGGGGGCACCCAACTTCTGAAGAAGTTCATAGCGGGGCATCCCGAGGGCAATGCCCGTGCGGCGAGCAGCCTCCAGCGCAGGCTCCAGTAGCTGACGATAGCGAGCAAAACTCCGAAGGGCTGCCACAGTGTCCTGAGCCAGCTCCTGCACTGCCCCCATCAAGCCATAAATATCAGGCACATCGGGCTTGAGCTGCACCGCCAAGTTCAGAGGCCGTTCAGCTTTCTGCAAGAGTTCGGCTGAAGGGGTTTGTGCTGTAGCAATGGCATTGTACTGCACGATTGCCTCGTTGTACACGGTAACCCACAGAGCCAATTCCTCAGCCGCGATTTGCTCCGTCCAGCGCCCCGCCTTATCATGCTGCCGGACATTTTGTAGCGCCCTTATGGCGGCTTCGTAGGTACGGGTAAATTCCCGATGTAGTTGCGCCAGCAGCAACCATGCCTCTCCATTCGCCGGGTTCTTCTGCGTCTCTATCTCCAAGTTGCGCAGTGCCTTGGGATAATCACGCTGACCCAAGGCAATTTTCGCAGTAGTGAACTCCGGCGAAGCGCAGCGAAAATTGAGCACCGCTACAAGCCCAAGCACAGGCGCTGCAGACCATGTGCGCATCTTCTCTTCCCATGGTACCGGTCAGACATGTCCACTCGCTGCAAACTTAGGAAAAACCCCTGGGGCACCAACAGAAAAGCCTCCCCCGCACTTTACCATCCAAATGCACGCAGTGCAAGAAGGGTCACTATCCCAGCACCATACCCAAGGAGTGCTAAAGGCGCAATTCGGGTAAGATACCAAAAGAAGTCTATCTCCTCAGCATTCATGGCAACCACGCCAGCGGCCGAACCGATAACCAGAATACTACCCCCTGTACCAACAGCGTAGGCCAGCAACATCCACAGCCAATGGTTCGGCGGATATGCCGCGTACATCTTCATGCAAGCCGCCGTCAACGGTACGTTGTCCACAACTGCCGACAGAATGCCCAGCAGGCTAATAGCTGCCTCCTTTACCGGCACAAGCTGATCCAGCCACCGTGCCAGATGTGGTAGGACGCGTCCTGTTTCCAAAGCATCCACCGCCAGCAAAATCCCCACAAAGAACAAAAGGCTGCTAATGTCAATTGCCCGCAATGTGCTCTGCAGCCGCAGGTGGTCACGGTTCGGGTGGCGGTGATGGAGTGCCTCGGTGCTTACCCAGAGCACTCCGACAGCCCAGAATGCTCCAAAGACCGGCGGAAGACCCGTCAAAGCGTGAAAGATGGGGATAAAAAGGAGGCCTCCAATACCGAGAGTGAAAACCAGCCCAGCACACGGCTCTGGTTCAGGAAATCGCACGGTAGGAACACTCCACTCCTGGCGCAGAAACGGCATCATCACAAGGAGCGGGACCAAGACTGTTGCGAGACTCGGCAAGAAAAGCACCCGTACAATTTCGGTCGTGTGGATATGCCCTCCAAGCCAGAGCATCGTCGTGGTGACATCACCGATCGGGGACCATGCTCCACCAGCATTTGCAGCAATGATGACGAGCCCTACCAGCAGTATGCGCAACTGCCGCTGTTCCGGCACTATCCCCCGCAAGAGTGCTATCATTACCAACGTTGACGTCATGTTATCAATGAGGGCCGAGAGGAAAAAGGTCATGCCAGTTATCAATGCAAAGACTCCTCCCGACCGTTTCACACTGAGCCATCGCGCCAGCAAAAGGAAACCGCGATGGACTCGGATGGTCTCTACAATTGCCATCGCACACAGCAGGAAAAACACAATCGAAGCAATGTCAGCGATGTAGGCTGTCAGGGCATGCAGAAAGGCCTCTTGGTACTCCGCATAGGCAATCAGGAGAAGACCCCAACACAGAACCCCAGTCAACAGGGCCACGGCGCTCTTGTTGAGGCGCAAGGGTCGTTCCAGGGTGATGAGGATGTAGCCAGCAACGAAGGCCGGTATCAGCCACCAAGCAGGCGCCATAAGCAAGCCCTGGAATCACTGCCACCGCTGTGCACCTGCTCCCGTCCCGGCATGGAAACCACTCAACGACACGGGGGACTACAGTACTACGCTCTCCCCTTCCGCCAGCACTACCGTATTACGAAGTGTGCCAAGCCGCTCGATAGTTAGCTCCACAGTATCCCCGGACCGCAGCCAGCGCGGGGGGCTAAAGATCCCCGTGCCATTGAGCTCCAGCAAGCAGCCTGTGCCGCACGTGCCCGAGCCAATAACATCCCCCGGATAGAGCCAGACCCCGTAGCTTGCTCGCTCCAGAATTTGGGCAAAAGTCCATGTCATATTGCGCAACGTGTCCTGGGAAATCTGCTCCCCGTTGAGCCGTGCCGTCATCTGTAGATCGTACTGGTTCCCCTCAGGCGTGAGAATGGTGCGGTCCGCAAGCTCATCAGGGGTCACAAGGTAGGGTCCCAGCGATGTGGCAAAATCCTTGCCCTTTGCCGGCCCAAGGTTCAGCTTCATTTCCTGCGACTGTAGCTCCCGGGCACTCCAGTCGTTCATTACCATGAAACCAGCAATACAGCGGTCGGCGAGGCTGGCCGGGAGGTTCTTTGCGGCTCTTCCGATAACAACAGCACACTCCAGTTCAAAATCCAGTCGTTCCAGATGATGATGCTGGACGAAGACAGGACCAGGCCCGGTGACGGCCTGGTGATTACTGAAGTAGAAGACCGGGAAGAGATCGTATTCGGGTATCATGGGTAGTCCACGACTACGGCGGGCAGATTCCACGTGCTGACGAAATGCATATCCATCACGCACGGAACGGGGTTGCAGTGGTGCTTCGAGCACTACTTCCTTCATCGAGAAGGCTATGCCTTCGGAGTGCAGCAGCTCTTCTCGTCCAGCACACCATTCCTGCAAGCGGCGCAACTCCGTGTAAGCTACCTCCCATTGTTCCAGCAATTGCAGCATCGTGGGAGGGAGCAATAACGAGCACCGGAGAGCGGCACGGCGTTGTGCAAACTCGCATGCAGCAGCTACATCTACCACCCAGTCCTCCTGGCTCACCAGCGCTGCTCGCACACATCGCCCCAGCCTGTACGATACCAGTCTCATCGCCATACCAATGTTATCGGACAGCCCTTAGCGTTGAAGTGCATGCCGAAGCGAGAGTACCCCGATACCACCAAAGCCCAAGCCAAACATTGCCTGGAAAGGCAACGCTGCCAACTCAGCGTGGTACAGCGAAATACCCATCCCAACCAGGAAGTACAGACCCAAAACCAGCTCAATCAGCACAAGCGGATGCAGGCGGCGAGGAACATACTTTTTGTCCTGCCAGCGGTCTCCAGGCGCGATCACATGGTACTTCGGCGTGCGCACAAACTCCGTGCGTTTGCCCAACAGTGCCTCCAGGACCGCTCTGGTATTATTGACAGCAAACCCCATGCTCCCTGCCAAAAAGATGGGGAAAAGCAGCAGGCGCTGCTGCCAATCCCAGTGGACCGCGCGCTGAGCATAGAGGTAAAAAAGAAACGTACCGATCCCTGCCAGCACGAAGATTGACAGCGCTGTGAAAAAAGTATCGTACCCCTCCAACGTGTTTTTGAGTAGCACCACCGGCACGTTCAACACAGCAACAGCCAGAATGAAGGGAAAAACTATATTGCTGGTTAGGTGAACGGTCGCCTCCGCCTTGATGCGGAAGGGCAATCGGGAGCGCCAGATGTCGGGCAGCAGTTTCCGGGCCACTTCAATAGCACCTTTTGTCCATCGGTATTGCTGTAGCTTTAGAGCGTTGATCTCCACCGGCAATTCTGCTGGCGTTGTGACATCGGGCAGAAAGACAAAGCGCCATCCCCGCAACTGCGCCCGATAACTCAAGTCTAAATCCTCCGCCAGCGTGTCAGCATGCCAATTGCCGGCGTCCAGGATACACTCCCGGCGCCACACCCCCGCAGTACCATTGAAATTGATGAAGAATCCCGCACGGTAGCGCACAGTTTGCTCCATAGCAAAGTGCCCGTCTAAGGACAAGGCTTGAGCGCGCGTTAGAAACGAGTAACCTTCGTTCAAATGTTCCCAGCGTGTCTGCACCATTCCCACCCGGGGGTCGGCAAAGTAGGGAAGAGTTCTCTGAAGGAAGTCCGGGCGCGGGACGAAATCGGCATCAAAAATGGCGATGAACTCCCCCCTGGCATACTGCAATCCGTAACGCAGGGCGCCAGCCTTGAATCCTTCACGCACGCCCCGGCGGATATGCTCGATCAGAAAGCCACGGGCACGATATTCTGTGCAGAGACGCTCCAGGAGCTGGGTCGTCTCATCAGTGGAATCGTCCAATACTTGGATCTGCAGGCGCTCGCGCGGATAATCCAGCGCGCAGACTGCACGGAGAAGGCGCTCCACGACGTAGTACTCGTTATAGATGGGCAACTGTACCGTCACCATTGGGAAATCTCGTAACGGCGGCGGCTGCTTCAGGGGCAGTTTGGCGGTCTTCCAGTAATAGTAAACCATGACCAAACTGTGCAGTCCGAAGAAGAAGAGCACGCTCAGAATCAGCGTGTACAGTCCAAGTACCACTTGCTCCATGCCCGCATCAACGCTTATGCTACCTACCAGGCAGAGACAATAGCCAACAGGATGTCATCGCACACTGTATCTAGAGCCCGCAAAAAGGCGTGGTCACGGGCCTGTTGTCCGCCAGCAATAGCGTAGACCTCGTAGCGAGTAAAGCTCCGACGCCACAAGGTGCGCCGCTGCACCGCATCGTAGAACTCTGCTTCTACAGCAACTTCTGCTCGGCGCTCCCGTTCCACCTCGCCTGGGCGCACTGTCAGGGTGACGTCAGTAATACGCTGGAGCCACACACTGAGACGAGCATCCGCCTCACCGGACACAAGCTGCAGCGGTGTCTCTTGCTGCAGGCGCCGGACGAGCTGTTGAGTCAGGTACTCCCGGTACATCGGAATGCCAAAGGCCGTATTGTCCACCACCGGACTCAAGTCAACCGTACGCAGATGCGCCGGCAGCCTGCCACCGGTGAAGGAATAACAGCTAACCAGCACGCAACTTAGGGAGAGAATGCTAAGCAAGCTCTGAGCAATTTCTGACAACACCCTCATACTCCGCGATCCTGCAGAAAGGGATTCTCTCGGCGCTCCCTCCCAATGGTGGTAGGACTGCCATGGCCGGGAAAGACCCGAAAGTCATCAGGCAAGGTCAGCAATTGTTCGGAGATAGCACGCAGTAACTGGGACAAATCCCCACCAGGCAAGTCAGTCCGGCCAATGCTGCCGGCAAAAAGTGCATCCCCAGAGAAAACTATACGCCGCCGGTGTTCCACGAAGCAGACTCCGCCTTCCGTATGCCCTGGCGTGTGGCGTACCTCCAGGTCCCATGCTGTACCGCACTGAAGGTGCTGCTGGTGGTCAAGGAATTCTTGCGCTTCCACCGGCTCAAAGGGCAAAGGGAGTTGCCAGAGACGTAGCTCCACAGGATCTGTCAGCCGATATGCATCACAGGGATGAACAGCCAAAGGAGCTGTCGTGATGCGCTGCAGTGCTGCTGCATCGGCCACATGGTCCCAATGGGTATGCGTCAACAAGATGCGGCAAATTCGAACTCCGTGCTCCTGGGCCAGCCTTACGAAGCGCTCGGCGCTCCCCATCGGTACATCGATAACGCAGGCTTCGCCAGCAGAAATATCCATGAGAAGATAGCCTACCGTAGCTGCCGGACCTGCTTCCACAGCAACTAAGTCTGGTGCGTGCACAAGCACCTCTGTCGGCGTCCAGAATTCCCACATCGCTACGGTAATAGAAGAACTGGGATGAAACGGCTCTCCGTGGGAGTCCGAAAAACGAGCACGTACGCACCCGGGGCATAGCCCTGAAAATACCATATACGCTCATGATATCCTGCTTCCGACTCCACCCAGCGTGCCAG
>JANWXA010000065.1:7341-9723 GCA_025055465.1 Candidatus Kapaibacterium sp. | reverse complement strand
CTATGAAAGCTGGAGGTAGGTGCTCTTCCGTGCTACCACGAAGTCCGTATTTTTGCGCACCATTGTCGCAAATACGAGTCACCCAACTGTAGGACGCTATACAGATGGAAGAGAGTCGTCGGCTTCCGTCGGACCGGGCCTCTGAAGGCGCTGAGGTTATTGCAGAAAAAACGGAAGCATTCCCCACTTCCGGCCCCGGATTTCCAACATCTGCCACCGAGGGCCAGCCACTTCCCCATCCCCCGACCCTACCCGAAGCAAGGGTAGCCGAAGTGGAACGCCTGGTTGCCGAAAAGGCAATCATGGAAGTAACTGTCAAGGAACGCATCCGAGGTGGCTTGCAGGTGCAATACAATGAGCTCGAGGGATTGCTCCCGACCCGGCTGGCAACCTCCCAACGCCATCCCACAGAGAGCGAGCTTCGGGAGCTCATAGGTCAGCGCCTGCACGTCGTAGCTCATGAACTCCGCCGGCATGATGATGGCACTGTGACCCTCGTAGTGAGTCGACGGCATTTTCTGGAAGATTTGGCGCTGGCTCGGCTAAAGGTCGGTGATACCATCGAAGGCCGAGTCACGCGGTTGGTCCCCACAGGGACCTTCGTAGAAGTAGGGGGCATAGAGGGCTTCATTCCCCTGGCGGAGCTTGACCATGTCCCGGTCTCGACGCCGAGCAAGGTGCTCTCCCCCGGTGAGGTAGTTCGGGTGCAGGTGATCGAGGTAGACGTAAACAAACGCCGAGTCCGGCTCAGCCGGAAGGCTCTCCTCCCCTCCCCATGGGAAGGAGTAGAGACACGATACCCTGTAGGAAGCCGAGTACGAGGCATCGTCCGACGCGTGTTGCCAAAGGCAGCACTGGTGCAGATAGAACCCGGGATTGACGGGATCGTACCCGTGGAGGAGCTCTCATGGACGCGCAGGGTTGCTCACCCTGCCCATGTCCTTAGCGCTGGGCAGGAGGTGGAATTCGTGGTCGTAGAGAGCTCCGCTGCCCAGAAGCGGATTGTGCTAAGCCTTCGCCGAACCCAGCCGGATCCGTGGGAAGGGATAGCACAGCGGTACCCTGTCGGCAGCCGGGTCCACGCAACGGTGCGTCGCTTATCGGCAACGGCAGCCTTCGTGGAGCTGGAAGATGGCCTATCAGCACTCATCCCCGCAGCCGAGCTCTCCTGGAGCCGTTCTCGCCCGTCTCCGTCCAGCCTCTTCCGCGTAGGCCAAGAAGTCGAGGCCGTAGTACTCCAAGCAGAACCACAGCAGCGCCTGATCGTCCTCAGTTACCGTCAGGCTCAGCCTAACCCATGGGAGTCCGCCGAAGAGCGCTTCCCCGTTGGCAGCCGTGTCCACGGCATTGCCCGTCGCCTTCTGCCGAAGGCCGCCATCGTTGAGGTTGGTGAGGGCCTTGAGGGATTCATCCCCATAAGCGAGCTCTCCTGGATACGGCGTCCTAACCACGCTGCTGAAGTGCTGCAGACCGGGCAAGAGGCAGAGGGCGTAGTGCTTGAGGTCTCGGCAGCAGACCAGCGGCTCGTCCTCAGCCTACGCCAAGCTCAGCCGAATCCTTGGCCTGAGCTCGCCCAACGGTATGCCATCGGCACCGAATGCGAAGTCACCTTTGTACGCCAGGAACGGGCAGGGGCATTCGTACGGCTCCCTGAAGGCGTGGACGCCTTCATGCCACGAAGTACCTTCGCTCCCCTGTTGCGCAAGACGCGGGAACCGTGGAAACCTGGGGATACGCTCCGGGCGCGAATCGTAGAACTGAACCCGGAGGAGCTCTCGCTCATCGTAGAGCCAATCCTTGCCAAGCCCACTCCACCCCCAGCGATGCGCCAGCCGAGCGCTGCGAGCCTCAGCCAACCGGCTCCTCCGCGTCCCGCCGTACAGCGGCCTCCAAAGCCGAAGCCCACGGGAGCACCTCCGCCGTCCACCGCTCGCGAGGAACGGCGTACTGGAGCGACCTTAGCTGAACTCCTCTCCGAGGAAGTCCGCCAGAAGCTGCTCCAAGGAGCCCAATCGGAGCAGCAGCGGTCATAGTCGGCCGGAGAGCCGCATGGTCACTGCCGAGCCCACAACGCTTACCCCATGAGGCAGGCACCCACCGATGGCTGTCCGCATGGTAGAGGACCTACGGCGCATCCTGCAGCGCATCGACGGCCGCGGTTACAAAGCGTACGACGAGCTGGAAGGTGAGTACCGCTTCCCGCAGTGGACGCTCTGGATCGATCACGTCCAGCCCGATCCTTTTGCTCCGCCGTCACGGATGCGACTACGTCTGCCGCAGTCCGTGGCGCGCTTCCCGGAAGAGCTCTTCGCCGACCGAGTTCGCCGCATTGCATTGGAGGATTACTTAGCTCGCCGTGTCCGTAGCGCCATCAGTAGCGTC
>JANWXA010000065.1:0-7331 GCA_025055465.1 Candidatus Kapaibacterium sp. | reverse complement strand
ACTCATCAGCGTTGACGCCGGCGACCAGGAGGTCTTAGAACGGACAGCAGTCCGAGTTACCGCAGAGTGGGTAGAGCTCCGCTTCCAGTTGGGACTGCCCGCTGCCGGACGAACAGTGCTGGGACGCCAGGCAGAGGCCATGCTCTGCCAGGAGCTGCCTGAGATTGTACGTCGCAGCCTCCTCTGGGGGACGACCCCGCAAGAGGAGTGCCGACGTTTTGTGGAGTGCACAGAGAACCAAGAGTTCATCCGCCGACAACTGCAGCACCGGGGCCTCGTCGCCTTCGTCGCTGACGGAGCAATTCTACCACGCCGTAGTGGCATTAGCCAATTGCCCTTGCCCAATGCCATCCCTTTTCGCTCTCCAGCGAGCCTGCGAGTGAGCTTCACTCCACCCAATCCCGTCTGGCACAACGGACAGCTCAGCGAGAGCATTACCGGCATGGGCATTCCAGAGGGGATCACCCTCATCGTCGGCGGTGGGTACCACGGGAAGTCTACACTCCTACGAGCGCTGGAACGTGGGGTCTACCCGCACATCCCAGGCGACGGGCGGGAGTACGTCGTCACTCGGGCCGATGCCGTCAAGATCAGAGCCGAGGACGGCCGTCGGATTGAACAGGTTGATCTCAGCCCTTTCATCGGCACACTCCCCTACGGACAGAGTACCCATGCCTTCTGCACCGACAACGCCAGCGGCAGCACCAGCCAAGCTGCCAACATCGTGGAAGCACTGGAGGCTGGCTCCCGACTGCTGCTGATAGACGAGGATACCTCCGCCACAAACTTCATGGTCCGCGATGCCCGTATGCAAGCGCTGGTGGCCAAAGACCACGAGCCGATTACGCCCTTTGTGGACCGCGTGCGCGAGCTCTTCGAGCGCTTCCGCATCAGCACCGTCTTAGTCATGGGCGGCAGTGGGGACTACCTGGACGTTGCCGACACCGTCATCATGATGCGCGAGTATTGCGCAGGAGACGTTACCGAGCAGGCAAGGGTGGTCGCTGCCACATATCCGACGGGGCGTCGGCGCGAGACTCCGGTCCCATTCGAGCGACTCCGCGAACGGGCCCTCATCCCCGAAAGCATAGACCCTTCCCGAGGACGCCGCGAGGTCAGCATTGATGCCAAGTCTACCGATCTCCTCATCATCGGCACCACCCCTGTGGAGCTATGGGCAGTAGAGCAACTCGTGGACATCAGCCAGACACGGGCCATCGGATACGCCATCCATACAATTGCTGAGCGCTATGCCGACGGGCACAAGCGACTCGGAGAGCTGCTGGATGCAGTGGAGCGGCTCATGGATACCGAAGCTCTTGAGGCGCTTTCCCCGTTCGCCCGAGGTGGGCGCCATCCTGGAAACTTGGCCCGACCCCGACGGTACGAGATCGCTGCCGCGCTCAACCGCCTCCGTACCCTCCGCATGGGCCAGGTGTAGCGGAAAAGGGGACATCTCTGCGTCTGTACCCCTCCGTACACCGTCCGTCAGACCCAGCGATGGCGCGTATCGGTTCCGAGGTTCCCCATGATGCTGCCTACGAGCGGAACTACGACTACAGCCGCGAGCAGCTCCGCATCCTGCAGGCTCGGGCGGAGCACATCCGCCAAGGAGGTGGGCCCACGGCCCAGGAACGGCTACGGGCCCGCGGTAAGCTCCCGGCACGCGAGCGAATTGCCCGCCTGATCGATCCTGGCACGACCTTCATAGAACTGGGACTACTGGCCGCCTACGGAATGTACAACGAACACGGTGGCTGTCCCGCCGCTGGCGTCATCGTCGGCATCGGGATCGTTGCCGGACGTGAGTGCATCATCGTCGCCAACGACGCCAGCGTGAAGGCCGGTGCATGGTTCCCGATGACCGCAAAGAAGAACCTCCGAGCGCAGGAGATTTCGTTGGACAACCGCGTACCGATCATCTACCTGGTAGACTCCGCTGGGGTCTTCCTACCACTGCAGGACGAGGTCTTCCCGGACAAGGAGCACTTCGGTCGGCAGTTCCGGAACAACGCTATCCTCTCCTCGCTCGGCGTGCCACAGATTGCTGCAATCATGGGTCCCTGCGTGGCCGGTGGGGCCTACTTGCCGATCATGAGCGACGAGGCCATCATGGTGGAGGGCACCGGCAGCCTCTTCCTGGCTGGCCCCGCGCTGGTAGAGGCGGCCATCGGAGAAAAAGCAGACATCGAGGAGCTCGGCGGGGCTCGCATGCATGCCAGCATTAGCGGTGTCGTTGACCACCGTGTCCGCAATGACGAGGAGGCCATCGCGCTGATCCGGTCCTTAATGGCGAAGATCTCTCCAGCGAAAGGGCGCAAGCCCATCTTTGACCGTGCCGACCCCCGGCCTCCAGCATTCGACCCGGAGGAGATTCTGGGCATTCTCCCTGCCGACCGCACGAAGCCATACGACACTTACCAGCTCCTGGCCCGCATTCTGGACGACTCGGAGCTGGACGAGTACAAAGCCGAGTACGGCAAGACCATCATCTGTGGCTATGGGCGCATCGATGGCTGGGCTGTCGGAATCGTTGCCAACCAGCGGGCAATCGTCCGTTCGGGTCGAGGCGAACTCCAAATCGGTGGTGTCATCTACTCCGACAGTGCTGACAAAGCTGCACGTTTCATCATGAACTGCAACCAGCGCGGCATCCCACTGGTCTTCTTCCAAGACGTCACGGGCTTCATGGTAGGAACACGCGCTGAGCAAGGGGGCATCATCAAGGACGGGGCAAAGATGGTCAACGCCGTAGCAAACAGCGTCGTCCCCAAGATCACCGTCATCGTCGGCAACAGCTTTGGCGCAGGAAACTACGCCATGTGTGGGCGCGCCTATGACCCACGACTCATCGTAGCCTACCCCACTGCCCGGATTGGCGTCATGGGAGGGGCACAAGCCTCCCGAACCCTCTTGACCATTCGGCTGGAGAACCTCAAGCGCGAGGGCAAGACGCTCTCAGAAGAAGAGCAACAGGCCCTCCTGCGCGAGATCGAGCAGCGCTACGAAGAACAGCTCTCCCCCTACTATGCCGCCGCCCGCCTGTGGGTAGACGAGCTCATCTCGCCGCTCCAGACTCGAGAATACATCTCTCGCATGCTGGCCTGCGCTGCCCACAATGATACCCTGCGCCCCTGGAGCGTAGGAGTCCTGCAGACCTAACGGCGGCGCAGCAGCGCGATGCACTCCACATGCGGTGTCTGTGGGAAGAGGTCCACTGGCTGCAGACACTCCAGCCGATAGACTTTCAGTAGTTGCCGCAAGTCGCGGGCTTGTGTAGCAGGGTTGCAGCTTACGTAGACGAGCCGTTCCGCTGGGTGCTCGCAGAGGAACTGCAGCAGACGCCAGTGGATTCCAGCCCTCGGAGGATCTACCAGAATGAGGCTCGGTTCTGGGAGCGTCTCCAGGAGGGCCCGCGCCGGTGCTTGGTGGAGGTCCGCTACCAGCCACGAGACATTCTCCACCCCGTTCAATGCCGCATTAGCCCGGGCATCTTCAACGGCAGCCTCTATCAGCTCCACACCGCAGACATACCGAACATGCCGGGCAACGAACAGCGCGATGCTACCCGTCCCGCAGTAAAGGTCCCATGCAATGTCTTCGGCTTTCGGCTCTGCAAGCTCCACGATACGCCCGAAGAAGCGCTCCAGCTGTGCCCAGTTCACCTGGAAGAAAGCGAACGGGGAGATTCGGAAGCGGAAGCCGCCAATGGGCTGCTCCAGCACACCATCGCCGGCAAGGATGCGGAGCTGGCCGTACGAGATGGGCGACCACGTGTCGTTGACCACATGCCCAACCGTGCAGACTGTCGGGAATGCCTTCGGCAGTTCTGTGGCTAGCTCCTCCAGAAAGGCACACTCTTCGGGATGGCTCGGGGTCGTTGTCACCAGCAACACCATCCACTGCTCGGGCGGAGCAGCATAGCGGAACACGACGTTGCGAAGGAAGCCCGCATGACTCTGGTAGTCGTATGCCCGGAGCCGATGGGAACGTGCCCGCTCGCGAACGAACTCCAGGAGATGGTTCGCCAGTGGCTGGGGAAGCCAGCACTCCGCGATGTTCACCACTTCGTCAAAGCGGCCACGACGATGGAGCCCAATACGGAGCCCATCCCCCGGGTCCGGGACGGCCGTGAACTCCATCTTGTTACGGTAGCCGAAAGGGACAGGCGAGCCGAGGATGGGCAGGATGAGCCCAGCCTCTACCCCCACTTCGGCAAAAAGGACGCGAAGTGCTTCCTCCTTCCGGCGGAGCTGCTCCGCATAAGGGACGTCTTGCCATCGGCAGCCCCCGCAGTCACCGAAGTGGGGGCAGGTGCTCCCGTTGTACGTTAGCATCCGGCGTCCCTTTCCCTCAGCCGTGCTCTGTACGGGAATAGGGACGTGAGAGGCTGGACTTTCAGTCCGGCAGGATGTGGACAGGGAAGGTCACATCCACGTCCGTCTCCCCGCCTGGCTGCGCCGTCTTTTGCCCTTCGTAGTGGAAGAGCCGAATCCGTAGGCTACCTCGGGCTTCGTGATGGCTGTGCAGCCGCACCCGAGCTTCCAATCCCAGCGGTAGCCCGTTGGCATCCCTGTCTAACCGCTCAACCGTGAACAAGTCCTGCGGCTGGACGTCGTAGAAGACCTGATGCGCCGTAGCCTCACGGCGAATCTCCTCCGTGATCGTATCCGGCGGGCTGACCGCCTCGTTGAGGAACTCCAGCCGCAAGCGCCACAGGGTGTCGTGCCCGTGGAAGTGGATGGTATCCACCTGCGGCGAATTCCCACCGGGGCCATCTACATCGCGGAAGGCGAACGTGTGGACGTGAGTCGAATCCGGCTCATTCCATACATGCAGCAGCACCGTCGTGATGAGCTCCTGGGGATGGTCTTCATGAGGGTGTGCTGGGTCCTTCTCGCATCCGACCAGCAGGAGCACGGCAAAGGTTACGACGAGACCCCGCAGATACATCCGGCAACGCATTGGACTACACTTGAGCTTGTGGAACATGGCTACCATTCCCACCGCAATCGCACAACGAGATTGCGTCCCGGCTCATCGGCAAAGTACCGAAGCCGGCTGTTGTAGTCGCGGTAAGCCCGATTGAAGAGGTTCCGCACCTCAGCAGAAATCCCGATTGAACTGTGGCCGAGCGGGAGCTCTGCCCCAAGGGCAGCATCCAATACAGCGTACCCGGCCGGCGGCGGAGCATAATCCAGAGGCGCTCGTGGGCCTCTGCCGACCGCCGTCATGGTAAGCTCCGCATAGGGGAGCTGGAAGGGGCCAAAAGAGGGTAGGTGAGCATGCATCCGCAGCCGAAGTCGCGGCGGCGGGATGCCGTAGAGTGACTGACGTTGACCGAGCTCACGTCCCCAGAGCACGGTAGCAGTGAGTTCCGCTCGGAGCCATTCAAGGAGCTCGCCCTCACTGCGGAGCTCCGTTCCTGTAAGGAGAGCGGGCACCCCTTGGTACCGAAACACAGGGAATGCTCCCCGAATAGTCAGCACCGGCTGTCCCGTGGGCAGATGGGCAAGGAAGCGGGGGAAGTAGTGGGCAAAGGCGCTGGCCTCCAGGTGCCATGGCGCCGTGTGGTAGCTTGCCGAGAGCTCTGCTGTCCATACTCGCTCTGCGGCGAGGGTGGAGTCGCCCACTTCGAAGATGGCAGCGCCATGGTGGACACCATTGGCGAAGAGCTCCACCGCCGTCGGCGCGCGCCAGCCAGAAGCGATGCTGGCCCGAAGCTCCCACGGCCGCTCCACGTATCCGAGCAAGGCAGCCACAGCAGCGCTTACCCAATGCCTCTGACTGCGCGTCCACACTCCTGCTACAGAGCGCCAGACAGCCAACTCCAGCAAGTCCCCTCGGAACCCAACTGAGGCCTGCCACTGTTGCCAGAACCACTGCTGCCACAGTCCACCCCCAAAAGCGTAGCTGCGGAAGTTAGGCACGAAGCGCTCCAGCCCCTCGGAGACACTCCCCTGACGGCGAGCGTCGGCAACGGCATGGAGGCGTCCGCCGAAGATGGGCTGTTCTACTTCTGCCCGAAGGCTCCAGCTCGTCAACGTCACATCGTACGCAGCCCGCCCACCGAGCACCGCCTGGAGGGAATCGCTCCAGAATCGGTGTGCGTCGTACTCCCGACGCCGATTCTGCTGCCACCCCAGGATGAGGCTCCCTTGCCCTTCGCCCAGAGCCCCCTGCAGCAGCTCCAGCTCCGAGAGGAGGTGCCACATATCCTGGTACGGCGGCCGAATCTCGTAGCTCCCAGGGCGCTGGACTAGCGGACGTGGCGACTGAAGGGCGCGCTCCAGGTCGGTCAAGTTTCCCAGATGCATCCCGGCAAAGACCCCCAGCCGCCCGCGGTAGAGCTGAAAGCGGCCTCGCAGCATCGTACGACCAAAGAGGGACTGCAAGAGTGCTGTCCCCATGTACTGTTCGTAGGCCGTATTGGCCAGCCCATACTGTGGAGTCACCGCATCCGCAGCCCGCCGAGCACTCAGCAGCACCTGTCCCGCCCACAGACCTTGAACCGCATCCACACGCGCTGAGACTGCACCTTGGCGGTTGGCAGAGAAGCCCTCTAACCGTACCTGCCCGTGGATTCCAGGACGCGAACCCGGCAGCGCTGGTACCAATCGCACTACTCCCGCCAACGCTTCTGTCCCATACCGCACAGCCGCTGTACCCCGCACGACCTCCACGGACTCCACCATTAGTGGATCCAGCTCTGGAGCATGTTCCACCCCCCATGCCTGGCTGTAGAGTGGGAGCTTGTCATTGAGCACCAACAAGCGCTCCCCGGTCAGTCCCCGAAGGCTGGGCTTGGCAATCCCGGGCCCCGTCGTAATCACACCCATACCCGGAAGCTCTCGAAGTACCTCCCCCAGACTCTGGCCACGGTGGCGGTCTAGCTCGCGTGGCGTCAGTACCAGCCGTGGACTGGCACCCACCTCCGGCAGCTCAGAGTGTTGGGCCTCAACGGCAACACCCAGCAAAGGGACGACCCTCTGTGCCAGAACGACGGTCAGAACGGTATCCCGACGCAGTGTGAATGCTACCTCTGCCGGCATGAAACCCACTGCATGGACACGGAGCCAGTACCTTCCCACAGGAAGACTCGACACAACGGCCCGTCCCTGAGCATCTGCTACTACAGTGCGGTGCAGAGGCTCTACGACCACTCTCGCCCCAGGTATCGGGACACCGGTGCTGTCGCGGACGAGGACCTCAACACGCTGGAGGGAGAGCGCAACAGCACTGTATGCTAACCATAGAATCGGGATTCGCATAGCTCTGCAACCCAGACAGGCTCTATATAACCGAACACGCTGCCCGCTACTGCTCACTTT
>JANWXA010000064.1 GCA_025055465.1 Candidatus Kapaibacterium sp. | reverse complement strand
AGAGGAAAATCACTGGAGTGAGCGGGGTCTCTCCTTCGTCCAGATAGCGGACAAAATCGCTCAAACCACCCGTGTAGTGAAAGACCTCTTCGGTCCCCTCCCGTTCATCACGCAGCCGAATTGTAACCTCGGGATTCAGAAACGCCAGTTCCCGGAGCCGGTCTGCCACGCGCTCATAGCGAAAGACAGTGGTCTTGAAGATGGCTGGGTCCGGTCGGAAATAAACCAACGTGCCTGTGCGGTCGGCGTCCCCAATACGGCGCACTGGAGTCAAGGGGATGCCACGGCTATATTCTTGCTCCCATGCACCCCCATCACGCCAAACATGAACGCGCAGGTACTCGGAGAGGGCATTGACGCAGGATACCCCGACGCCGTGCAAACCGCCGGAAACTTTGTAAGCAACCTTGTCAAACTTCCCCCCGGCATGCAGCGTGCACATCACCAGCTCCAAGGTGGAAATCGCCCTGTCGGGATGGAGCCCGACGGGGATTCCACGCCCATCGTCTTCAACCGAGCAGCCCCCGTCGGCGTGGAGTGTCACAGCAATATTGCGACAGAAGCCCGCCAGGGCCTCGTCAATGGAGTTATCCACGACCTCATAGATGAGATGGTGAAGGCCGCGTTCGCCGACATCCCCGATGTACATTGCCGGGCGGCGGCGCACAGCCTCCAAGCCCTCCAGAACACGGATACTTTCCTCCGTGTACTCCCCTGCCCCCGTCTGAGTCTCCAGCTCCAATTCCTGCTGTTCGCGCATGAATCCTGACACACCGTATGAGACACCAGAATGCCGAAAGCGTTGATATAGACGTCCGTTTGTGCCTTATCGGATAACAAGTTTTCTTACATACTCAGCACCAAGCTGCTCGTTGAGCCGCCGACGGAGCTCCTCTGCGCGAAGGCGCAGCTCTACCCGCCACGCCGGCACAGTAACTTCCACTACTAACTCCCCCTGAGTGAAGCTACGGATGTGGCTCACTCGCGCAGCCGGGTTCCCTACAACGTTTGCCCAAATCTGAGGCAGGCGCGCTGACCAGAGGAGTTCCTCCATGCCCTGCTCCCGCAGGAATTGCCGGATCAGTTCCCCTAATTGTCGCGGCTCTGTTTCCATCAGCTCTCCAAAGAGGGCAATTCAGGCTACTTTCCGTTCATCTCTACAAGTCGCCGAACGCCGCTGGTGGCATCCCATAGTAGGGCCACCGCTATTATTACCGCAACAACGCCTCCAGTCACAAGCCATGGCTCTTCTATATGCCGAAACCAAAGTACCGCAGTTGGCATCCAAAAGGGCACGACTGCCAGCACCGGCACAACAACGTGTCCTACCCAAGCAGCCAGAACTGGTGCGGCAAATAGCCCCAGGAGTATCAGAGTTATCGCCCCATGAAGCTGAGCCTCTCCCGATGTCCGCAGCGCCAACCAGAGCCCCGCAGCAGCCGCAACAGCATACCCCATCAGCAGCACAGCCACTGCCGTGAAGACAGTCCCCACTGTCTCGCCAGCAAAATGCCACACTATCCCAAGTCCCAGCAGTTGTAAACTCCCCAGGCCGAGCGCTGCGACAAACTTCCCCAGTACGAGTTCGTGCGGGGGAACAATACTCAGCAAGAATTCTGTCACCTGGGAAAATCTCTCCTCCGTGACCATCCGGGCAGCCCATACGACAGCAGAGCTCAGCAAGAGAACGGCAACGACAGACACAATCTGCTGCAACTGTGGTGCCCCCAAGTCTGCCACACGGTACTCCCAGACCTGCACCGGGTTCCTCAAGAGGGCCTGCATCGGCTCTGGAATCCCCATATGCCGAATAACTTCTCCTCGCAGTTCATTCTCGAGCGTCTGCAGCAGCTCCCGCACGAGAGACATGGACGCTGTGCGCCCCCAGAGACGGACAGAAAGGCCCGACGTGCCAGAATACAACCAGATCATGCCCTCCCACTCCCCACGGGCAATACGTACCTTCAACGCCTCTGCTGCAATCGTATCCTCCGGGACCAATGGGTACACCAATACTGGCCGCTCCCTGTCCACACGGTGAGCAAGCGCGTACTGGAGCCGGCGCAGCCAAAGCCCTGTCCCATCTAACACAGCAACAACCGCCGGTGCGGGACTGCGGGATTCCAACCGCAGCCCCCAAGCAGCAAGAAACACAAGCGCAACAGGTAGCCACAGGCTTAGAATAAAGCTCCAGTGTCGCAATAACTGTCTCCACTCCCACTGGGCAATGTGCACGAGACGGCGCATCATTGGTCACCACTGACCCGAAAGCTGCAGTACGAACTGGCGTGGTAAAGCCAAGTTCCCCGGAACCTCTGTGTAGTAATAGTCCAACGCATTTCGGAGGTTTACCGTCAGGGTTACCGGAAGCCCGATAGCACGAGCCCCTACAACCGTCAAGTGCACATCAACGACGTGGATGGGCACGCGGGCATCGGCATTGCGAATGAGCCCCAAGGTAACAAGCTCGTCGTCAATTCGGTCCACGTGGCTATGATAACGATATTCAAGCTGCACTTCGCCCAACGGTAGGGGCAGGGTCCACCGCGTATACCAGAGCCGTCGCGAGCGATACCGAAGCCAGTCGTTGCGCGATAAGTCCCGTGGGTTTAACAACGTTAGACCGCTTTCCACACCCAGGAGGCCTCCAGCAGACCACCTCGTACGCGGACCCAGCCACATCCGCACGACGCATTCGGCACCTTGCACTCGCGCCCGGGTTAGGTTGAGAAACTGCACCGCCACTTCTCCCCCAACATCACCGAGCTGCGGCTCAATCAAGTCGTAGTACTCTGACTGGAAAAGCGCAACGTCAACGAAGAGCAAGGAGGGCCACTTTCCAATGGAAAGCCTGAGAGTGTCCATAACCCCAACCTCAGCGGTCCAGGCCCGCTCGGGCTTAAGCTCCGGATTCGGCTGGACAACAAACCCAGCAGCTCGCACCGTCGCAAAGCGCTCAGCAACCGTCGGTGCCCGAAAAGCGCGTCCAAGCGTCGCCCGGAACTGTGGACCGAACCAACTGGCGTAGGTCAGCCCTATACGGGGACTAAGCTCAATATGCTGTCTTGCTGCCCCGTACGTGCGTTCCCAATCTGTCCGTATCCCGGCTGTTAGTCCTATCGAGCGCTGAGCACCGAGCTCCAGTTGGCCGTACAGCGCTCCGACAGCCTGCCGCCGATTGCCATAGAGCTCCGATTCCACTATGTTAGCGATGCCGTGGAGCCCCGCTGTGAGGAGCACCCGCGGCTGCAGTTCCTTTGTCCACTGCCACTCCGCCGAAAGGGAATGCGCAAACGACTGTGGTAACCCAGTATCCGACCCCACCGCGGGATGCCGATTAGCGAAGTCCGTCCGGTAGAGCCCAACTCGTAGGGTACTGGAAAGGTCCGCTCGCCACACCTGCTGCCATTGAGCAGCAAGCACAGCCTTTCCTGAGCGTACGCGCTGAGAGCTGTCGGGATTCCCCGGCCGTGTGGCCTCCCGCAGGCTCTTCCAGTAAATCCAGTTCCCGCTTTCGCTGCCAGTGTAGTATCCCAGAAGGGTCAACACCGACACTGCGGACAGGGTCCACCGCGCCTTGGCTAAGGCTTGCCACCGTCTGGAGTCGCTGTCGCGCCGGTAGCCCTCATCTCGCACCCCTGCCGTGCTCAACACCACTCCGACAGGCCCATGCCGTCCAGTGTAGAGGAAGTCCGCTCCCCAGATTCCCCGAGGCCCGATATCCCACGATGCGAAACGCGGGGGAGTATAAGTACCCCCATAGGTTCGGAACCGAAAGGTACTGCCTTCCAAAGGCTCAGCAGTCATAACATTGACTACCCCTCCCAATGCCGCCGTGCCGTACAACGCTGAGGCCGCTCCCTTGAGCACCTCCACTCGCTCAACGGAGAGCAACGGAAGGACGTCGTACTTCAGCTCTCCACCATCCCCGGACAAGAGTGGGATGCCATCCACCAGCAGCAGCGTTCGCGATCCAACGCCGAAGGCGAATCCCGAAGAGCCCCGGATACTGACCTGGTCACGATTGATGACCACACCAGAAACCGTCCGCAGAACTTCATCCAAACGCGTAAAGCTGCGCTCTTGAAACGAGCGCGCCTCAACTGTAGCAATACTCACAGGGGCTTCCTGCAGCGTCTGCGCACGCTTCGCCGCCGTCACCACCACCTCTCCAAACCCAACTGGCTGCGGCTCCAGGGCAACAGTCAGTCGGATCGTATCACCGCCCCGGAGGCGCACTAACTGTCGAAAGTGCCGGTACCCAACCATAGACACGACCAGCGTATACTCCCCCGGCGGAATGCCGCGCAGCGTAAACGCACCCGTTCGGGTCGTTACAGCCCCCAGCACGGTCCCCTCCACACGCACTGTTGCCCCGGCCAGCGGCTGACCGCCCGGTGCCTCTACAACGCGCCCCGTAAGAACGGAGAGCTGCGCCCACACCGCGATAGTGCTCCCCAGCAACCCTAAAGCCACTGCATTCTGGCCACCAACCATGCTTATTCGAACGGCTGTGGTGGCAGGTAGTCGAAATCTACGGTAATGTCCACGCTCGGGTAGATCCCCCCCGGCTCCACCCATAGGCTATCCGGCTGCGTTGCGTTGCGAGCGTAGACACCAACAACACGCCAATGTTGAAAAAGGTCCGGTCCGTACTGTTGTGCCACTACAATGTAACGGAAGACAACCGGGGGCTGAGCAACCACAAGCTGATACTGGACGAGCTCAACCCGGAACGGCAGGCGTTCAGAGAAGATCGCCCTCCCCGAGATGACCTCATTGAAAACGTTTCTTGGTGGGTAGTGCTGAAAGGCCACAACACGCAAGTCGCGCAAGCTATCAACTGGCGGCCATGTCCCCTGGAACCTCACCGTTCCTCGAATAATTGCTTCCGTGGGCAGTACCGTTGGATCCAACCCCCCCGAACAGCCGCTCAGCACGCTTGCCAGCAGTAGACCCCCACTCAGAAGCCCGTCCCGCATCCCTTATCTAAAAGGCTGCAGCACTACGGCGAAAATACGGGCTTTATTGAATTTGGCGCCAAACCCGCCAATAGTAGCTCTCCAGCACGCAGATAGTCTATGCACAGCGGTAAGGAGAGTTCGACCCGGGTCCCCGCCGGTGAACCATCGGGATGCACCAGGTCTACAATCCGTATTCCAAAATTTTCTCCTAAATGCTGGCTCAAGAGGCGTAACCGTTCCTCCGTTAGCAGGAGCCCAGAGCCTGTATGCGCCATTTCCTGGCTCTTATCGGCTCTACGCCCTACGCCGTCATCCTCAACGCAGCAGAGCACATGGTCCTGCTGTTCCACCACACGGATGTAAACCTTCCCTCGCCCACCACGCGGACCCAGCCCATGTTTGAGCGCGTTTTCCACTAATGGCTGAAGCAGCAGCGATGGAATCCAGATTTCGTCGAGGTCAACCTCTGGACTTACCTCTACCAGGTACGAGAAAGCTTGACAAAACCGGATATGCTCAATTTGAAGGTACAACTCTACGGTCTCCAACTCTTCACGTAGTGAGACAAGCCCACGCTGAGAATTTCGTAGGATCCTACGCATAAGCTCTGTAAACCGCGAAATAAAGCGTTGTGCTGCCTCCACATCGTTACGAATGATGCAATACTGGAGGGCGTTGAGAGCATTGAAGAGAAAATGCGGATTCATCTGGGCCTGTAGCGCACGATACTGCCACTCCACAAGCAGACGGCGAAGCTGTTCTTGCTCGCGGCGCTGTCGTTCCGTCTCATACCGTATCTCCGTGCGCGCCAGCGCCTGTTGGACACGTTCTCCCAACAACTGCTCTGAAAGAAACAAACAGCGTTGCAAAAAGTAAACCGTGCCCTCCACATCACCTCGCTGCTGATAGAGGTGCACCGACTCGCGGGCAATTTCTAACTGAAGTGCATGTTCGCTCAGTTCTTCAGCAATCCGGGCCGCCTCCGCCAAAGCCTCCTCGGCAGCACTCAGCATCCCCTGCAGACGATAAAGCTGACCCAGATTTGCCAACACGTATCCCCTACCGCGGTTATCGCCTACTTTAGAACGTAGTGCCAGAGATTGTTGATAGGCCCTCTCTGCTTCAGACCATTGACCCATCTGAGTATAGAGATACCCCAGCGTTCCGCATGCAACTGCCAAACCATACGTATCGCCCTGCTGTTCTTTGAGAGCGGTGCTCCTCTGCTGGTATTCCAGCGCCCGGGTATATTCGCCGCGCGCGGCCAGGAGCAGAGCCGCGTTGTTGTAAGCCCGTGCTAGCGTTAACTCCGATCCCTGCTGGGTAGCCTGAGCAATGACCTCCTCAAATGTACGCAGTGCACGCTCATACTGTCCCAACTCTGCTAAGACGATTCCCAAATTTTGCAGTGCTTTAAGGTAGAGCGCAGGAAACTCACTAACACCGCTATCCAAAGCCTGCTGCAATTGTTCCAGTGCCTCAGCGTAATCACCAATAGCGGAATAGGCCAGCGCCCGGTTGACTACAGTGTGCAGTACTTTCTCCCGCTGTCCAAGCACGTCAAAGAGAGTGAGGGCTTGCTCAAACCATGTACGGGCTTCTGCATAGCGTCCAGCAAAGAGCGCCCCAACCCCCAGCAATCGACATGCCTCCGCTAACCCCGCCTGGTAGCCGCTTCGAAGCGCGCGCTCGTAAGCCTGCCGGGCAAGCTCTGAAGTCCTTTGCGGAAACTTCTGTGAAGCTATTTCCGCCATCTGGTTCAAGTAGTCCACCGCCTCCTGTGCCGATAGATGAGCCAGGCACTGTTCCAACTCAGCCGTATTAGGGAGATGCACCTCCTGCATTATCTCTACACTTGTTGCAGCAGCCTTAGCACTTGAGCAAACCGGCGGCGTGCAATCGGCAGTTCTTCACCTGTTGTCAAAACAGCAACACCTCCGCCTTCCGGCTCGCTACCCCGGATAGCCCGGATGTGCTGCACATTGACCAAGAATGCACGGTGGACGCGCACGAACCCTCGCGCAGCCAGCATCTCTTCCCACTCACCCAGAAGACGCGTTGTCAATAGGCGTTCGGTTGTCGTTACCACATGAGTGTAACTCCGCTCACTCCTGCAGTAGAGCACCTCATCTACGCCAACGATGCGATACCCTCTTAGCAATGGGAGGACAAGCCGCTTCGGGGAAAGATGTCCGAGGTTGCTGAAAAGCGCCCCTATCCTCTCCATCTGTGAGTGGCGCTGCTCCCACACTCGCTCTACCGCTTCCCGCAGCTCCTTGGCATTGACCGGCTTGAGCAGGTAGTCTACTGCGCTCATCCGGAGAGCCTGAATGGCATAATGGTCGTAAGCTGTAACGAAAATGACGGCAAAACGTCGCTGTGGCATTGAGCGGAGGAAGTCGAATCCGCTTTCGCCTGGCATTTCCACGTCCAAAAACACTATATCGGGTTGTACGCGCGCCACCAGTTGGCGTGCTTCCCGCGCTGAAAAAGCTACCCCCTCAACCCCCACAATATCACTGCAGTACTGTTCCACTAAGAGCCTCAGCGTTTCGACCGCTATCGGCTCGTCATCCACCAGCACCGCCCGTAACACCGGGGCTGCTCCCCTACGCCGTCTAACCTGTAATGCAAAGATACCGAATCCCATTGACACCTCAAGCTCTGCCCAACACCGCAGACGTACCCTCATATACGGGATTCCTCCATCGCAGGTTCCCGCTCTAACGCTTGCCAGACCTACGCATAGTGTGACATGCTTGCAACAGTGTAGCCCGAAGACAACGATGTTCATTCTGCTGATGCTATCAGCGTATACACTCCTCCGCGATGGTGGTCCTGATGTTCGAACACCTGCCCTCGTGATCCGCAAATGAATTCTCGTGCCCGAATAGACCACAGTGAGGTTTTGCAGCTCCCCTCTCAACCGCCCGAGTGGCTAAGTGCTGCCCCTGTGCCCTCCCTGCAAAGAGAATCTCGTACCAACTATCACCTCACAATTGCATCCTGAGTCTTCAATCTTCGCTGAAAGCAATGCCACGAGAGCTTCCTGTCCGCAAACTTCACAACCGGTGCATACCTGCCAGCCATATTGAAGGAAACACGAGGTCAAGGAGCCTCTTCCAATTGGGATGCGGCCGCTTTTCGGAGCCGATCCCAGAGAGCCGGGTTTGCCTGGACAGCGGGGGTGCAGAGCACTAAGATGTGGCTTCGCCCTTCAGCGTCAGCTCGGCGAAACTCCGCGTACAGTGTAGCTACATCCAGTGGGCGAAAAACCACCGGAATGTGCTCCTGAGAAGGCCGTGGAGCCAATACAACAGGATTTGCCTCCGTATGGTTCGCCATCCATTGCCGGACTGCTTCCCAAGAAGCTACCAAGACTACCGCTGCCTGCGGGGCGTAGTGCCGATACTTCACTCCAGGTGAGGGAACTGGTCCTGTCTCCTGTGAGTGCCAGTAGCCCACAGGGCTCCCCAGCACAGCGCTAAGCTCCTCAGCAGTGACCACACCGGGGCGCAGAATCATCGGTGGATCCGTTAGCAGATGAAGTACCGTGGATTCTAAGCCAACCTCGCAGGGTCCTCCGTCCACAACGGCAGCGATCTTCCCCTGTAAATCCTGGAGAACGTGCTCTGCGGTTGTTGGGCTGGGCCGACCAGAACGGTTCGCTGAAGGCGCGGCAATGGGCTCCCCCGTCAGGCGAATGAGCTCCAGTGCATAGGGATGTCGGGGCATACGGAGAGCAATAGTATCTAACCCTGCAGAAACAACTGCAGGAACCCTCGCGTGGCGGCGTAGAACCACGGTCAGAGGTCCTGGAAAAAATCGCTCGGCAAGCATCCAGAAGGTATCGGGGACGTCCGCAGCAAGGCAGCGTACCTCTTCCAAGGCTGCGATATGAACGATAAGAGGATTGTCCAATGGACGGCCTTTGACAGTAAAAATACGGGCAACAGCGGTCTCGCAGAAGACCCGTGCCCCCAAGCCGTACACCGTCTCCGTTGGGAATGCGACCAGGTCCCCCGCCCGCAGAAGCTGGGCTGCCTGCTCGAGAGCGGATGGATTACAGCGGGGGTCAAGAAGGAGAGTCTTCACGACTGTTACCAGCAAGCCGTCCAATAAGAGAGGGTATCTCCTGCCAATGGTAGGCAACGGCATCTGCCACCGTATGCGGTGGTGGCGGAAACTCGCTGTCGGGATCCCCAAGAAAGAGAATCGCATGCATGCCGAGCTGCTTTGCCCCACGGACGTCCGTTGCCTCTAAATCCCCGATATGAAGCGCCTCTGCCGGCACTACTCCAAGTCCTTCCAACGCTGCTGCATAGGCGCGAGGATGAGGTTTGGCAACACCGGTTTCGTCACTGAAACTATATGCAGTAAAAAAGTCCGCCAGATCATAGCGGCGAAGTAGCTCCCGCAGAACCCATCCTGGAGAAAAGGCCGTGTCGGAGATCAGACCCAAACGGTAACGTTCTGCCAACCCCTGGAGGGTTTCGCGAACAAAAGGGAGTAATGGTGGCGGGTATTCCAGAACGTTCTCCTCCAGCTTCTGCGCTAACTGGTATATGTGTGCCGGCTCAACGGATATACCAAGATAGCGGAAGAGAAAGGCCGTTAATTCCTTCGAAGTTGGCGTCCGTTGTTGTCCGCGCCAGAGCACATAGTAGTAACGCCATGTAGCCTGAAGTGCCCGGCGTAAGACTGCTTCTGGATATTCTGTACCCAAATGGCTGCAAAAGCTGCGGATACAGCGAAGTCGTTCCTC
>JANWXA010000063.1 GCA_025055465.1 Candidatus Kapaibacterium sp. | reverse complement strand
ACTTCTTGTGCCCGAATCGCGTCCGCAGTGCGGAAAAGCGAGCCCACGTTATACAGACTACGGATGTTGTCGAGCACAAGGGAGATTGGATGCCGTAGCACCCGATGTACCTCGTCCAGTGTCAGGCGTTGGTGACAGAGTTCCTCGTAGCTGAGCTTGCGCATGGATTGCACAGAAGGACATAATTTTCAATAGGCCAACGATGTTAGAAGACGAATGCAACTCCTTTTTGCGCTTGCGGCTGTGATCGTCGTTACTAACTGGACAAAGCTTTGGCTGGTCCAGGCGGAGCTTGCGCCAAAGGCGGTGCGTGTGTTCGGCACCCCGTTGCCTCGGGCAGAGCTTCCGCGTTCCTTGCCGGAAGCGAGTGATACAACCCTGCGATGGATGGTTCTCGGGGATTGGGGGACGGGAGGGATAATACAGCGCCAAGTGGCTCAGTCCATGGTGTTGATGGCACGCCGAGCACCCGTTCACTTTATTCTGAGTACAGGCGATAATATTTACCCTGCTGGGGTGCGATCGGCGGACGATCCCCAGTGGGTAAGCAAATTCGAGCGGATATACGCTGATAGCACTCTGCGAGTACCGTGGTATCCGGTGTTGGGGAACCATGACTATCAGGGCATGCCAGAAGCCCAAGTCGCCTACGGGAAGCAGAACCCTCTGTGGTACATGCCGGCGCGCTACTACAGCGTCGTGCGCTACCTGCATGATAGTACGCCCGTGCTCTTTGTGGCCCTGGACACACAGGAGCTCCTGGCGACTTCGGGAGCGGGGCGACAGCGCCAGATGAAGTGGATTGAACGCACTCTTGAAGATTTTCCTGGGGTGTGGAAGCTCGTCTGGGGCCACCATCCTTTGCGTTCTGCCGGTGCCTATGGGGAGAACCGGGAGTTACTACGCCTATTGAAGCCAATCTTTGATCGGCATGGGGTTGTCGCGTACTTCTGCGGCCATGAGCATGACTTGCAGCTTCTCAAACATCCAGATGATCGCTTTGTCTGTATTGTATCGGGGGCAGGTGGAGGGGTGCGCTCTACTGCCTATGGGCCCCACTCACTCTTTGCCACAGCACAGCCCGGCTTTGTCTATGCGGCTTTAGGGAAACAGTCTCTGTATCTTTGGTTTATTACTGTCGGTGGTGTTCCGCAGTACGTTGCGGAGGTCCTACAGCCCCGGAGGGAGCCATGACGTGGCAGCGGTGGATCCGTTGTTTGTTGTTCAGCCTCTGCTTAGTTGTAGACGGAGTCGCCCAAATCCGGGACAGCCGCGGACGGGAATTCTGGCTCACGTTTCTGCCGAATTTTCACAACCAACGCACCAGTCCGAATCCGGCCGAACGGCTTGGGGATTCTCTTTACATTTTTATTATCTCTGATGCACCGTGCCGCGGCCTCATCGAGTGGTGGAACAGTGCGGGACAGCGGGAGGAGGAGCGCTTTGTGATCAGTGATCCGCGGGCTCCGTACGTTTTCGCCCGTTCGTGGTGGGGATTGGAACTCATGGGATACAACGACAGTGGGACCTTACTCTTCAGCGGACCCAACGAGGGCGGACAGTGTGAGAAGCCTGTTCGGCAGGCCTTCCATGTGGTCGTAGAAGAAGGTGGGGAGGTAACGGTCTACGCCCTTCAACAGGCGGTTTTCACCAGTGATGCTTTCCTGACTCTGCCGGTGGATGTGCTGGACCGAGAGTACTTGGTGATGAGCTATCCCAGTGATGGTAGCGTCTCTGGTGATTTCCTGGCGTCTGCCAGTACGCCCTCACAGTTTGCTATCGTGGCAGTAGAGGACCAAACACACGTTACTATCCGCCCTTCGGCCCCCACATACTGGAATGGGCTGCAGGAACAGAACGTTATCCTCAACCGGGGGGAGGTCTATTTAGTACAGGCTCGGATAACTCCGGGCAATCTGCGTCCGGATTTGACAGGGACTGAGATTGTAGCTTCAAAACCTGTTGCTGTCTTTGCTGGACATCAGCGGGCAACGGTGCCGGTAGAGGTACCGGAATTGACCTCGCGGGATATTCTCGTAGAACAGCTCCCGCCTGTCAGCACCTGGGGACGTTCGGCTGTGGTGGTGCATTTCCCCGAGCCTTCAACAGGCGCGGACCCTCGCGGAATGCATGTGTACCGAGTCTTGTCTGCCCAGCCGAATACGGCGGTTTTTGTCAACGGGCAGCAGGTGGCAGTGCTAAGCCGTGGGGAGTTCTACCAAGCAGCGTTGACACAGCCGTTAGAGGTACAAGCTACGGGACCGGTCCTGGTAGCGGTGTTTCACAAGACAACGAATGCAAACCGCACGGATCATGTTGGGGATCCGTTCATGATGTTGATCCCTCCGGCACAGCAGTTTATGCCGCGCTATCGCTTCATCAATGCGCAGAAGTACGACTACAATTCTGCGACTCAGCGATATGAGCCTGTTTACCGTGACCAGTATGCCACGGTAGTTTTTCCACGAGGGGCGGAACTCTGGCTGGACGGGCAGCGGATCCCTGCTTCACTGTATCGGCCGATAGGTGCTTCCGGATATGCCTATGTGTGGCTGCCGACAGTGGACGGCGTGCATGACGTTGAAGCCCGCTGGCCCGATGGAAGCCCTGCGGGGATGGGTTTGTATGTATACGGTTATGGTCCAGCCAATTCCTATGGTTATGTCGGTGGTTCCAGCTACCGTCCGCTGGATGTTTCTCCACCACGGCTACTTGCCAGCCAGGCTTGTTTCACTGTTGCCGGCGTGGTCTACGATACTGCTTCCACGGATAGCCGGCTCCATTCGGTAGAGGTTGTGCGATCGCAGAATGTAGACGTCTACATTGACCCCTTCCCCAAACCTGCTGATTCGGTACGCTTTCGAGCAACCTTGGTTGATATCTCTGCTGATGGTTTTTTCCGACTTCGGGCACGGGATTCGGTTGGCTACGAGCAATTCTGGG
Source organism: Candidatus Kapaibacterium sp. (assembly GCA_025055465.1). GTDB lineage: Bacteria > Bacteroidota > Ignavibacteria > Kapaibacteriales > HRBIN21 > HRBIN21. The sequence continues at coordinate 6,836 of JANWXA010000063.1, read as the reverse complement.
ATTTTGCCCTACCGGGCTTTACATTACAGGTCCGTCCGACGCAGGTTCGGAGGCAGGTGCTTTTAGACGGACGGCGGTATTGCCAGGATTTTACAGTCTGGAACAGTGGGGATCTGCCGAAGCGTGTTCATCAACTGCGGTTCGTAGGGACTCTGCCGCCCCAAGCAACTGTGACCGCAGTGCTGGGGGATTCAGTCGTGCTGCCCGGTGGCGAAGTGCGGGTGCAACTGTGCTTTGTGGCTGCAGCACGGGGTACCTATGTGGCTCGCCTTCTCCTTGCCGACACTTGCCTGGTTGCCGATAGCATGGCGGTTGTTGTCGTCACGATCGGCGCCGATGAGCTCCCCCCTGCTGTGCAACGCCAGAGAGATTCTTGCGGGTGGGAGGAGGTGCTGTTCGTTGCAGATACTGTGGAGCCGGCATCGGGTATTGCCGCGGTTGAAGTCCTGCAGCAAGTTAACTGCACGGTGACCTTGTTGCGGCAAGATTCACTGCGGGCGGTCTTACAGGTCCGGGTCCTCAATCCTACTGAGGACGCGTGGTACGAGCTCCGACTGAGAGACCGAGCGGGCAATGAGCGGACCGTCGGCGACACCTTGCCGGGTTTCACGGTGCAGGTCATCGCACCTGTGGAAGGACTGTTGACCATGGTAGCGAGCTCTTTTGGAGAACTGCGCTGCGATACAGTATGGCTCCATAATACGGGCCGTTTCCCTATGCGGCTGGAAACTGTGGTACTCCGCCAGCAGACTGCCTTCTCGGTACCACCGGGTCAGATGCCCCTGATCATTCCACCCAGGGGAGAACGGGGCTTACAAGTGTGTTTTGCTCCATTAGTGCCTGAAGCAGGGCGGTACGAAGACACGCTCATAATCGGGGGCGTATGCGTGACGAGAACCCTTCTCCTACGCAGTGAGCTGAGGGGGCAAGAATACAGGGGATATGACCGTTGTGGGATGCTTATCCGTACACGGCAGCGCGTTGCACGTGCTTATGTGGAGCCACCTGTCCCTCAGCCGGCAACTGCTGAAGTCCGAATCCGTTTCGGAGTACCCGGAACGAGCCTCGTCCAGCTTGCACTCCATGATCTTCGAGGGCAACGTCTCCTCTGGCTCGTCAATGAACGCCTAACGGCTGGGGTTTACACACTGGATATGCCTGTGCAGTCCCTGCCTGAAGGGCTATATTGGCTGTGGTTCCAGGTAGATTCCACCCTTCAGGGGTATCCTCTCCTTATTGTGCGATAGGCTTCCAACGGAACTCAGCGTTGACGAACCATTGGCGTCCAACAAGATGGGGCAGGAAACGTGGGTTGACCACGTTCAAGACATTTTGCAGGCCTATATTGACTAAGATGGTGATAGTCGGCGTGGGTAGCCATGACTGCGTTGCCCAGCAACTGAGATTCCAGAAGCCAGGCACATATTCGTCAGGATGGTCTAATACACGGCGGGGTGGATCGAGCACGGCAACACCGTTACGGTCCAGAGCCTCGTCTCCAAAGCGGCTGCGGTGAAGGAGGCGGAGGGACAGCGCTGTTCTGGTTGGCATGTACTGGAGGTGGAGGAGTGTGAACAGGGTATGCTGCGACCGTCCCCAGAGTCCGCCGTATCTGCTGCGGGACAGTGGGGTAAAATGCCCACTCGTGGGGTCCTGGCTCCCGGCTCTGCCTGCCGCAATGGCGTCCAGGACGTCCAGATCAACCGCGTCCAAAAACTGGTAAGCCACACGTATGTGTGCCTCCCACGGTGGCCACGGCTCTATGTATCCACGGAAAATTGCGTCGAATCCTCGAGTGGCAACCCGCGCAACGTTTCGGTAAGAGTAAAGGTCTAATCCATCGAAACGGCCAACGTAAAAGGGCTCGATGAGATTTCGTACCCAATTGGCAAAGAAGCGAAGCTCAAGCGCCCACAGACGTCCCCAGGGCCGCAGTTGGAACAAGCCCTCCAGTGGGGCGATGAGTCCGACGTCTACAGCCAGCGATTGTTCTGGATTGAGGGGATGGCCCAGGCGTCGGGCTCCCACAAGGGAATAACCGGCGCCTTCTAACTGATTAGTGAAGCGAACAAAAAGTTGACGGAAATCTGGGGCTCGAAATCCGGTACCAACAGACCAGCGAAACTGCAGTAAGTGTTGCCCCCAGGGACGGAACAGGAAAGCTGCCTTAGGGCTCCAGTGTCCGCCATAAGGAGACATTCTGTCCCACCGAAGGCTAAGAGCATAGCTGAGCCAGTCGTATGGGGCCCCCTCCCATTGGGTGAAGAGCGCAACTGTTTGGGTTTGTGGTCGATCGGGATAGCGTGTGCCAATCACACCCTCACATAGGAGCTCGCTGCCAAAGGTGAAGCGGTACTGGATATTCCAAAGCAAGTCGTACTGGAACCACAGGCGTCCAAGGTGGTGCTGGAGGTCATCTTCCTCGGTGGAGGTGGATGGAGCCGTGCCCCAATCGTAGAATTCGCTGTACTGGTTGGCAGAAACACCGAGCCGAAGCCGTGCACGGCGTTGTGTCCAGGATACCGTCGTCGAGGTGCTCCACTCTCGTTGCTGGAAGAGACCGCGGTTGACCGCAAGCCTTCCCCCGAAAGTTTCAGCAAACGCTCCATGGGTTCGACTGGAGAAGAGGCGCCCGTCGGCCTGTATTTCCCATGCTGGATGGAGATGCCAATAGGTTGCCATCTGCAGGGCAAGCTCGGTGAAACCAGCATAAGGAAACTGCAGGGTATCCTGTATAAGCTCAAATGGCTGGGAGTGGCGAGCGAAGGCGGAGAGGTGGACTGCGAGGTTTGAAGTTCCGTAGCCAAGAGCGCCGTAAAGCTCCGAACCGGCTCGAGTAGTATGGCGCACGCTTATTCGTCCCTCCCAGCCATGTTGAGGGCGCGGAGTGAGAAGGTTGATAACACCCCCCAGAGCCGTACTGCCATAGAGGCTTGACATCGGCCCTTTGACGATTTCAACTCGTTCTATACTTGCTAAGGGGAACCGCCGTAAATCCAGAACTCCCGCAACACGACCGGTCAGCGGCTGCCCATTGAGGAGGATCAGCGTGTATGCTGGCTCCAAACCCATGAGCTGAATGCCGCTGCGGACGCGGTATTGCTGTACTATCCCGGCGGACTCCTCCAGCAGCTCTGCAGTGGTTGCGTGCCCTGCCACAGTGCTCGGCGTGGGCTCTATAATTTCAACACGGACGGGTGCATGCTCGGCGCGTGTCAGGCCTCGAGAACCTGTCACAACAATGTCTGGCATCCGGTACACCTGTAGACTATCCTCGACCTTGAGTAATCGAGAATGCTGAGGCTGAAGACACCGGACGTCCCCAGGCCACAGCACCCACATGGCGATTGGATAGAAATACAACAGCACCCACCGCATTGCCATGCTATAGCGGCATCTATTCTACAAAACTACGGTATGATGCTGTCCTTTAGGAAACGGCGACATGTGCCTGCATCTTAGAGGGGCTTCCGTATATTTGTTTTTGGTCCAAGTTGCGCAAAAGCAGCAATGACCCCGCCAGAGGTTCACACTAACCATGTTGACGTGGAAGAGCTCAAAAACCGATTTGCCTCATTCCTCCAGGAGCAGAGATACCGAAACACGAGTGAACGAATGCGCATTTTGGAGCGCATAGCTGAACTGCCTGGCCATTTCACGGCAGACCAACTCTATGTTTATATGCATACCCATGGAGATAAGGTTTCACGAGCGACGATTTACTCTACGCTAGAACTGCTGACGCAGTGCAACCTGGTGATTCGCCATCGCTTTGAAGGCGATAGCATGAAATACGAGCTTACTTCTCGCTTGCCGAATCATGATCATCTCTTCTGTGTTGATTGTGGTCGGATGGTGGAATTCTGCGCACCACAGCTGCAAGAGCTTGTTCGCTATGTTGCTCGGCAGTATGCATTGTCCCCTGTGCGTCACTCGCTCCAAATCTTTGCTCGATGTCCTAACTTTGTTGAGTGCCCACACCGCCCATAATGGTTGGACAATTCTACCTGAGAGCGTTCGTCGTGATAATCATACGTTAGATAGATACGGGGACGTGTGATGTACGGGAACCTTAGCCTTGTGGAGCCCTTGAATGGGGTTGAGCAGGAGAATCCTGAAAAGCTTGCCGAATTTGAAGAGCGTATTTCTCGGGGGGAGAAAATAGAGCCGACTGACTGGATGCCGCGCGAGTACCGGCGCCAAGTCCTGCGGCTGGTAGAACAGCATGCTCATTCGGAGATTATTGGTGCCCTTCCCGAGGGTACCTGGATTACGCGCGCTCCTGGCTTCAAACGGAAGCTGGCTTTGATGGCGAAAGTACAGGATGAGGTCGGGCATGCACAGCTTCTGTATAGCGCCGCAGAGACCTTAGGCAAGCCGCGAGAGTTCATGATCAATGACCTCCTTAGTGGCAAGGCAAAATACTCCAACGTTTTCAACTATCCAGCGCTGACGTGGGCTGATACGGCCATCATTGCTTGGCTCGTTGACGCGGGTGCAATCATCAATCAAACGCTCAATAGCAAAGGATCGTATGGACCGTATACCCGTGCGCTGGAGCGCATTTGCAAGGAGGAAGCATTCCACCTGAAGTACGGCTACGATAACGTGGTCACGCTCGCCAGCGGTACCAAGCGGCAGCGCCAGATGCTGCAGGAAGCGCTCAACCGGTGGTGGAAGCCCATTATGCACTTCTTCGGTCCGCCGGATGCTGTATCTGTGCATAGTGAGAAGCTGATGCGTTGGAAAGTCAAGATGGCGAGCAATGACGAGATGCGCCAGATGTTTCTGGATGCCTATGTACCGAGGATCTGGGAGCTGGGTCTGAACATTCCTGATCCCAATCTGCGGAAGGATCCAGAGACAGGGAAATGGGAGTACTCTGACCCGGACTGGGATGAGTTCTGGCGTGTCATCAATGGGAATGGTCCGTGCAATCGCGAGCGCTTGGCGGTCCGCCGGATGGCGGACGAGCTCGGAGCCTGGGTTCGTCGAGCTCTGCTCAAGCCTGAACGGCAATATGTTGCGCCACTCTTCTGATCAGATGTCTTCTGGAGCCAGCCACCATACAAGTCAGCATCCCAAACAGGTAGCGCTGCAATCGCTGGATCCACGAGTCAATCGCCTCGGTATTCCCAGTGAACTCTCCGACTTTGCCCCGAAGCCATTGCAGGATGAGTGGGAACCGTACGAAGTTTTCTGGAGAGAGAGGCCGGGAGAGCAGCCCGTACATGTAGGCACCGTACGTGCTCCTGATCCTGAAATGGCGTTGGTGTTTGCTAAGGAGAATTACTGCCGACGGGGTCAGACTTATTCCTTGTGGGTGGTCCGTACCGCGGACATCCACACTTTCCACCCAGCGGAGATAGACATCTTTGAAACTGCTCCGGGGAAGATGTACCGTGAACCTGACGCTTACAAAGTCGTGCAGAAGATTCTGCGCCTAAAGCGAGGTCGTCAACACGATCAAGAGGCAAAAAGCACATCATGAGGCCCGGATCGGGGATTGTTCCCGCCGTCAAGGATTTGCTCTATCGCATGGCCGATGATGCTCTTATTCTCGGGCACCGGCATTCGGAGTGGACCGGCCTGGGTCCCGTTCTGGAAGAAGATATCGCCTTTTCCTCTATCGCCCAGGACAAGATTGGACATGCTTATGCACTTTACCAATTACTCCACGAGCTGGGCGAGCCCGAACCTGACCGGATCGCCTTCTTTCGGGATGCGCCGCAGTTTCGCTGCTGCCATTTGGTGGAGTACCCTAATGGCGGCTACGACTTCAGCCTCATGCGCCATTTCCTCTACGACGTAGCCGAGCAGTGCCGGTATCATCTCCTGGAAAGCTCCCGGTATGAGCCCTTAGCCCAGCTTGCTCGCAAGGTGCGTGGGGAGATCAAGTACCATGTCTTCCATGCCACACAGTGGGTTCTCCATCTGGGGGCGCGGGGTACCGAGGAGAGCCATCAGCGCATGCAGCAAGCCCTGGAGCAGGTATTCCCGTTGGCGTTGGGCATCTTTGAACCGACTGAGTACGACGATTTGCTTGCTGCTGCCAGCATCTTTCCAGGTGAGCGACCGTTGCAAGACCGATGGTTAGAGACGATCGTACCTCTCATAGAGCAAGCAACACTCCGCCTCCCAGCCCTGGAAGCTGTTGTGCCTGCTTACGGTGGACGTTGTGGTATCCATACCGAATACCTACAGCCTCTCCTGGACGAGATGGGGGAGGTGATTCGCAGTGAGCCTGAGGCAGAATGGTAACTCAAGAGGACATCTGGCGGGAACTCAGTACCATCTGCGATCCCGAAATTCCCAACCTCAGCATCACGGATATGGGGATTGTGGCGGATGTGCACCTGGATGTAGAAGCTGGCCGGGCTATCATCAAGGTCACTCCTACCTTCGTGGGTTGTCCGGCAACGGCTCTAATCTGCTCAGAAATAGAACAGCGCCTGCGCCAGCTCCCATTGCGAGAGGTTGCTGTAGAGATAACTTACAATCCTCCGTGGACTACAAATCGTCTTTCGCAGCGAGCCCGTGAGGTCCTACGGCAGTTTGGGATTGCGCCACCGCCGCCATACGAGGGCACAGACTTCCCTTTAGACCTGCTGCGTGAGGCGGTGGAGTGCCCATACTGTGGCAGTACGGATACAGTGCTTCAGACACCATTTGGCCCAACTCTGTGTCGAGCGATTTACTACTGCAACACTTGTCGGCAGGCTTTTGAGCACTTCAAACCGGTGTAGCCGGGCGTGTTCTACCCACCGTAATACACAGCGGCAAGCTTGGTAGCGAAGTCACCGTCGGTGATTTCGCATCACTGACAGATATGTTGC
>JANWXA010000062.1 GCA_025055465.1 Candidatus Kapaibacterium sp. | reverse complement strand
AGCCGCCGTAACCACAAAACTGTATGTCGTGTCTACGCTCTGCCTGGGCTCAGGAAGCAACGTGTCCGTAGTGACGATCTCCCCTCTCAAGAAGCCACCCACAAGGGTAGCGATGAGATGCCACCGACCTTGGTGATCCACGAAAAGGCTAAAGTTGTCCACACTCGTCACGGTATCCGTACGGAAGTACAGCGTGGTAGTCCGCACAGTATCATTCCCCCGGGTAACTGTGGAATCTTCATACCGTCGCTCGAAGCGCCCGGGGAAGAGCCCAACAGGGTCGCTCCACGTGTTACCGTTGTCAAGGGAGATCCGCAGGACAATCCCGCCCGCAGCATACGGTGCCGGGAAGGAATAATACGCTACCACAACCTTGCCACCACCGGCTTCGACAGCGTAGTGCTCAGACCCAAGTATTGGTGGCGGGGCACCAGAGAGAATAACCTCCTCACTCCATCGTTGACCCTGGTCGGTCGAACGTAGATAGGCAACATGCCCAGCGTTAGGACCGGCATTGTACGTGTATACCGCATGGAGTGAGCCATCAGCTGCACTCGTAAGGTAGGGCCACAAGCTCCCTTGAGGTCCCACATCGCTGAGGGACCAACTCTCGTCGGCCACCCCCTGATTACGCCCGAAGCGAAGAGCAGAGGCACCAGTATGAGCAAGAAAGGCCAACGCCCCGCCGGGAAGCCCCGCTGCTGCTGGAAAACCCGTGCGAACAGGCTCAATACGAGTCCAGCCACGCTGCGGAGGAATGATCTCGGGACTCTGTGGATCGCTAAAACCCACCGCCATGTAATGTGTTCCCCTATCTGGCCATCCGCTGTCTGGGAGACCACTCCCTGCCATCCATATAAGTTGGAGAACCTCGTCGTCCGGAGACCATACCGTACGGTTCTTGATGAGAAAGTTCGTCTGCCAGTCATACGATGTCTCAGCAATTTTAACCCCAGGCGGTGTTTGCAGAGTGCGTGTAGGAAGTCGGCGAAGAGGGCGGTAGTTTGCATTTACCCCATCCAGCCGATTGCCCTTGAGCAGAACCACCTTAGGCGTCACCATCGGGTAGCTTGGGACATCCTTGGGGAGGCGCAAAAGCTGCTCTGCAAACCTCGACGCCCTTTCTTCTGTAATGGACAGTTGTCCGGCACTGAGCCCTATCACTGTTAGAGCACCCCCGATAAGGAGCCAAATGCCGTAACGACCTCTACAAACCATTACACACCCCTCTTGCCACTATCCCACATGCGCCATCAATGGCGTGTGCTAATATAGGAAGTTCTGGCTTTTTCGCAGCACAATACCCCTGTTTAGAGCTCCGCTGAAACTCCGGCTCCAAAAGTTATCCAAGCAATCCGGTGTACAGTCCCAGGGAACCAGCGTCCATCAACCCCAAGATGCACATGCATCCACCCAGCTACAGAGTACCTCAGCCGAGCACCTCCCTGAGCGAGGAGTCCCCCCGGTTGCAATCCCCACGCTGATGCGTCCAAGAAGCTCTGTGCCCGCATCTCCGTGCCCGCATCCTGCCAAAGCCGGCACTCATAAAAGAGAAAACCCCACGAAAGCAGAGAGGGTTGATCACTGAAAGGGAACCGGTGGTGCGCTTACCCCGACGTGACCCTCCACCGGTGGAGGTAGCACCGGGTCTTGTCCCGTACCCGTTACGTGCGGCAGCGGATTGGGCCCCCTATAAGTCTGCTGGAAAAGAAACGCTCTTAGACCCTCCGATCCAGAAGCCTATCTCTATCCCTATACGCTCACCCTGACCCAACTCATAAGCCACAGCCTGCCTCAGGAGGACCTTACCGCCAAACCATCGCGTGTGCCCCTGCCATGGGGGTCGAAACAAAACTGGACAGCGCGATTGGGGTATGAGTCCCCACCCCAGCCATCCTGCCGGTACCGACGCCGACGGTCGGAGCAGACCCCGATAAGCGATCCAGAAGAGCCATGCACGGAAGTTCTCCCCACGGAGCTCCCGCCGATGCTCAAAGACTCGTACCCACGCATCCTGGAAAGCATCCTCCGCCAGCATTGCCTCGCCGAGGAGACGTAGGCAGAAGCGATACACCCACGAGTATAGCGGTCGTATAGCGCTCAGAAGGCTTCCCACCCTGTCGGAACCGCTGCAACGTTTCGGCGGCATCCATCCCCACCTCCCTGGGTGTAGGGGGCTTCATCGCCGCCGTCCCCTTACAGACCACCTTCTCGGCCGGGGATGGAGCATCCTTATCCGTTCAACCGCTCTCTTGAGCATCCAGCTTGCTATTTCGTTCAGCGGCTCCGGACACGCAGACCCGCTGGCGTTATACCGGGGCCCTCCACACACAACGCCCTCCAATCCAGACCTCAGCCACGTGGTTGACACCGAAGTGGTAGACCATCTCCCGAACGTCTTGAAGCCGCAACACGAGGAAATCCGCGTATTTCCCGACCTCCAGGCTCCCCAGAAGGTGCGAACGTTCTAAAGCGGCGGCTCCATTGAGCGTTGCTGCCACAAGGGCCTCCTCTGGCAGCATCCCCATGCACTGGCACGCTAAGGAGAGTACCATTTGCATGTTCTCGCAGAAGCAAGAGCCTGGGTTGCAGTCAGTGGCTAAAGCAACGGGTATACCTGCCGCAATCAGCCTCCGTGCAGGTGCATACGGGAGCCGCAGCGTGTATGCCGTCCCAGGCAGCAGAACGGCAACGGTCCCGGCACTCCGGAGAGCGGCAATCCCCGCATCGGAGACGTGGAGTAGATGGTCGGCTGAAACTGCACCTACTCGCGCAGCCAATTCTGCGGCCCCAACAGGGGCCAGCTCGTCAGCATGGAGGCGCGGACGCAGGCCGTAGTCTTGTGCTGTCCGTAGGATGCGCTCCGCCTCTTGTGGGGTGAAGTACCCCACATCCACGAAGACGTCGCAGTACTCCGCTAATCCTTCTGCTGCAACCGCAGGGAGCATCTCTTGGCAGATTAGCTCTATGTACTCGGAACGGCGGTCGCGGTACTCCGGTGGGAAAGCATGAGCGCCCATGAAGGTCGGCACAATCCGAAGAGGGAGCTCTTGCGCCAAGCGGCGAACCACGCGGAGGAGTTTCAGCTCGTCGGCTGTCGTCAGCCCGTAGCCGCTCTTGATCTCTACGGTCGTCGTGCCATGCTGAAGTGCGCTCCAGAGGAGTACTGAAGCTTGGCGGACCAATTCTTCCTCGTCAGCGGCACGGACGGCATGCACTGTTGTCATGATACCGCCGCCTGCTGCGGCAATCTCAGCGTACGTAGCTCCACGCAGCCGCTGGGAATACTCCTCGACCCGAGAGCCAGAGAAGACCACATGCGTGTGAGCATCAACGAAGCCAGGAACGACGACTCGCCCTCCGACGTCCCACTCTGCTTCCCACTGGAGAAGGCCGGCGGACCTTAGCGAGTACGCCTCTGCCCTGGGCCCAACCCAAAGGATGCGCTCCTCCACTACCATAGCGGCATCAGGTATAATGCCCAGCTCCTGCATTGCCTCCCCTACCTTGACCCGCGCATCCCCCGCCCGAACTGTGACCAGCTGGCGAACGTTGGTCACCAAGAGTGCCATCAGAGCAGCGCCTCGTACCCCTGCTGCCGTAGGTAATTGACAAGCTGCCGTACCTGCTGGACGTGCGATTTGGCGCAGTAGAGCACAGCATCGTCGGTGAGCACGACGATGCTATCGCGTAGCCCCAAGAGCGTCACCAGCGGCCGTGGCTGCGTCCGGGCATCCACTACGATACAGCCTTGCGACTCCAAGAGGATGACGTTGCCGTTGACGACATTCCCATGAGCATCTGGCGGCAGAATCCGCTCCAATGCGTCCCACGCGCCGACGTCGTCCCACCGGAACGTGGCACGAACGGTTGCAATCCGCTCTGCTCGCTCTGCTATGGCGTAATCAACCGAGATATCCGGCAGCTCAGCGAAGATGGGCTCCAGCCCTGGGTAGGCCCCCTCAATCGGCTGCCCCCACGCCGAGCGGACTGCCTGCCGAAGACTTTCCCAATGCTGCCAGAGTTGAGGTGCGTAGGTACGGAATGAGTGCAACAGCACATCCAGCCACCAGAAGAACATCCCGCTGTTCCACAGGAATGAGCCGCTCTGGACGAACTCCTCTGCCACCTCCCGGCTGGGCTTCTCCCGGAAGCGCCGGACACTGTAGACCGGAATCCCTTCGGCATCCTCCAATAGGGCATCCACTTCTATGTAGCCGTACCCCGTCTCCGCTCGTGTTGGCGGGATACCAATCGTTACAAGCTCTCTCCCCTGTCCGGCTCGGGCGAGTGCTCTCCGCAGACACCGCTGGAACTCTTCCACAGGCTCCACGAGGTGGTCCGACGGGAAGGCCGCTACGACGACAGGAGCATCCTCACCGAAGCGCTCTGCCACGACGGCTGCGGCCAAAAGTAGACAGGCGGCTGTATTGCGTCGCATTGGTTCTGCAATGACGTTTGCTGGCGGAATCTGCGGCAAGGCTCGCCGCAGGAGGCTCTGCAGTGGAGCAGAGGTTAGAACATAGACGTTCTCCAGTGGGAGGATGCCTCGAAGGCGCTCCACGGTCTCTTCTACCAGCATCCGCCCTGACGGGGTCAAGCGCAGGAGCTGCTTTGGGCGCTGCTGCCGACTCAAAGGCCAGAACCGCTCCCCACTGCCTCCAGCCATGATAGCAGCAACGGCTTCCATCGCTACCTTCACGCCGAGATTCCACCGTACATGGGAATGGCCGCACCTGTGACAGCTCGCCCCTCTTCGGAACAGAGCATGAAGATCGCAGCGGCAAACTCCTCAAGGGAGAGCCACTGCTCTTCCTCCCCGCCACGAGCCCACTCCAAGTTCGCTGGCGTGCGCAGGATAGATGGGACCACGATGTTAGCCCGTACGCCGTACGGACGCCCCTCTTCGGCCGCAGCCTGCGTCAGGGCAATCACAGCAGCCTTAGCAGCCGCATAGGCGGATTTGCGCCCTTCTGGATGGAGGGCAGCCTTTGCGGCTACTGTCACGATTGCGCCCTTGGTCTCTCGGAGTAGCGGAATGGCAGCTCGGAGCACCAGAAAGGTGGTCGTGACGTTGAGCTGCACCATCTCCGCAAGCACCTCAGGCGGAGTCTCCTCCAGCAACATCCCAGCCCGAATGCCTCCAACCAAATGCACCACCGCATGGACCGGACGTGGTGCCGCAGAGAAGTAGTCCTCGACGGCCTCTGGCTGAGCTAAGTCCCCAGTGGCAATGCTCAAGCGCTGTTGAAGCCCTGAGGGGAGGGTTTGGCGGAGTCGCTCGGCACCTTCCGGAGTGTGACAGTGGGCATGGACGGACCATCCCCGCTCCAGGAAGTGCGCCGTCACTCGCTGTCCAGCATTCCCACTCGCACCAGTGATGAGTACTGTCGGCATTAGTGGCCCTTGCAGTTGTTGCACACACGTCCGCGTCAGTAGACCACGAGAGGGGCCATCAAGCGCTCGGTCATCCCTGTCCCGTAGACCGCTTCCAGCCAGTACATGCCGGGGGTGAGCTGCTCTGTGGGAAGTCCTGCCGTCCAGCGCTGTCCTGCTGGGCTCCACGGGCGGTCAGCCCTCTGCACCTGGTGCTCCCACACCCGGCGTCCGAGCCCGTCCCACAACCGGATTCGCTGCAGCGGGGAACCTGCCCCCGGAGAGAGCTCCGGGAGATCAGCGTAGCATTCAGCTCCGCGGGCCGCAGGCATTGGAAAGATTCGGAGCGCCGAGGGCCCTGCAACTGCTTCCTGGACTTGGACAGCCTCGGGGAGCTGCATACCGCACGGCACTGTTGGCAGCCGCGTTACGGCATACCATCGCCCGACGAGCTCATCTCCAGCGGCGCTGCGCACAGTCACTCGCACCCATAGCGTCTCCCGCCCCTCCACAAGGGCTGCAGGAAGGTCACCGTACAGTAGTGCTCGTTCCCTTCCCCACGCAGACAAGGGCAGGTTCCTCACGACCTCTCCGCCGACTTCCAAGGCCAACTGCAGCAATCCGGAGAACAGCGGAAACGGAAGAAGCGCGTAGCTGGCAACCCGCACATACCCTGATGCACGCTTCCACATGGCCGGCGGGCCTATCGCGCCGCCGAGGGCTTGGAGAGCACGCCAGAGGTTGGGGACACCGTGGCCGAGCAACGTATCGGGCTGGGTAGCGTTGGAGGCCGTCTGCAGCAGCGCTTGCCGTATCCGCCACGGAGGCAACTCCGGCCGTGCCGCCATCAGGAGAGCAACGGCGCCCGCCACGAGAGGGGTCGCCATTGAGGTCCCCGAAGCCCGCACAGTCGTAGTCTCTCCCGGCGCAGCTGCAACGACGGAAAGCCCCTGTGCTGCCAAGCTCGGGCGTAGCGCTCCATTCCGCCACCGCCCTACGGAGCTAAATCCCACACGGTTCCCAAGGCTGTCCACGGCCGCAATCGCCAGAGCGCTATCGGCATCTGCTGGAGAGACCAGCCCGCGCCTACCATCGTTCCCCATGGCCGTTACACAGAGCACCCCACGCCGGGCCGCAGCCTCCAGCGCCTGGGCCACAATCGTCGTACGCCCGTCCAACTGCTCCGGCGTGTACGAAACCTCCGTGCTGTCAAAGTCCCGATAGCCTAAGGAAGAAGAGACAACATCCACCCCCAGAGCCTCCATCCACTCCAAAGCAGCCGCATAGGCGTCCTCCTCGATGTGGCGTTCCGCGGCAATATCCTCGGTCTTTGCCAGCACGTAGGTCGCTGTTGGCGCAACTCCAATGAGGGTATCGCGCCAGAGAGCCCCCACGACGGATAGCACCAACGTACCGTGCAAGTCCTGCCGAGGATGCTCACCGGGCTTAGTGGTGGTCAGCGTATCTCCGAAGAGGAAATCGTACTCCGCCAGAACCCGCAAGTGGGAAAATGCCCGATGCCCGCGCCAACGGAAACCTGTATCCAGCAGCCCAATCCAGACACTATCGCCTGTGATACCCATCCGGTGGAGCTCTGGGACTGCCAGCATCTGGAGCTGGTTCCACGACTGGCCATACTGGAACATTCCACAGCCTTCAGGCTGCTGGCTCGCTTGCAGCACCCCGGGCTCCTGTAGGCTGCTTGGTGCTGGAAGCGGTAATGGGAGCGGCACCTCACGAGTTGGCTGTACCACTCTCACGAACGGTAGCTGCTGAATGCGCCCAATCCCCGCGGAATCGGTCTGCACAACGACGTAGTTCTTCCACCGGAGATGCAGCCAAACCCGTCCCCACCGCTGAACGCTATCCACGTACGGCTGGTATACGGGAGCGTCCTCCAGCGTTACCAGCGAATCTTGTGGACTCACCTTTGCCCGCCGGTGCAATGCTCGCGGAGACAGCAACTGGACAGTCCGCTCGTATAATGGGCTACCCTGCCGAAACGGCTCTGGTCCCTTGTCCCGGAAGAAGACTCGCCACGCCTCCTGAGCTTCGGCTGCGACGGCATAGGCGGTCGTCACCAGCACAGTGCACGTCCTAATCCACATGGGCCTTTCCTCGGCTCCAAAATTACACATGCCCTGCCTTCAGGAGCTGGCGGCTGCATTAACTTTGCATCGCCTTGTGGCAGTGCTTGTGTGCTCATCCGCTGGCTTCCGCATGATGCCTGCTTTTGTGACAACACTATGCCTACTGGCGCTCCTCGGATCTGCTACGGCGACAGCCCAAGAAGATATCCTACGCCCTCGGGGTGCGCCTACCGTAACACCGTGGGAAGAGCCCACCCTACCCGTACTGCTCGGCATTGAAGCCGGGGGGAACTGGAACATGGCTTCACAAACTATGGGGTATTCCCCCTTCCAGCCTACGAACACTCCGTCACGGCTCTTCAAGAGTGGCAGCGGCTTCTCCCCAACCTTCAACGTACACGCGGATATCGGATTGACCCCGCAGACAGGGCTTGTTATCCATGCTGGCTACGACATCAAGCAGTGGGGAAACTCCGGCACCGTTGAGGCAGACTGCCAGGACCTCTCCAATCCCACAGTCGTTAGGGTGGTCCCCATCTCTGCTGAGTGGACTTTCGCGGCACACTACATCACCCTCGGTGCCGGACTCCGCTATAGCCCTACCCCGCAACTCTGGCTTAGCGGCGGGTTCACCGCCCATTTCCACCGAACCAATCGGCAGGAGGAAAAGTACACCGTCACGGACCCCGCGGGAAACTGTGGCTTCGTCAATCCAGCAGATGGCAACCTCTACCGAACCTTGGAAGTTGCATCTGAATGGAATGCACCACCCGTAAAGAGCTCACGGGTCGGCGTCGAACTGGGGGCTGGGTACCGAATTGCACTGGGGCGCAAGTTGTGGTTAATACCACGGTTACAATTCCAGCTTTTGTCTACCTTCCGCGAAGACTTAGGCCCCGTGCAAGATCTCTGGAAACAATTCACCGAAGGACCTGCCACCGTCGTCCAACGCGATGCCTCCCAGCATTCTCTCCAGCTCCTCGTAGGGCTTTGGTTTGGTCTGTAACACCTAACTATGGCCTGCTATGTCTGCGATTGTCGCCGCTGTAGCGTTGGTAGTTGGGAATAGCCTCGTACTGTGGGCACAGATTCAGGCTCGCCCGACGGGCCCCACTGTCCAGGTCACGCCAGTGGATGCCCTCAATTCATCTGCGGACGACTTCGTTACCGGCATTGCCCGCGGAGGACGTGAAGTCTACCTAACCTCCAGCCGCGGCGGCGGGCGGCAGCGCCTCTACGTTGTGGAGCGGCGAGGGGACCGTTGGGGATCGCCCCGACGGATCGGCGGGGAAGTTAGCAACGCCACCCATGCCGGAGGCGCAACCCTGACGGTGGATGGAAGTCTCCTCCTCTTCGCTGCCTTCCAGCATGAGCTCGGCGGCAGCGGGCGAACAGACCTCTACAGCGCTCGCCGCTCAGGCGAGCGTTGGACCAGGATCGCCAACCTGGGAGCGGCTGTCAACTCCGCCTACTGGGACTCGCAGCCCTGCATTGCTGCCGACGGGACCCTACTCATCTTCGCCTCCGACCGGCCCGATGGCAGTGGCGGCACCGACCTCTGGATGTGCCGCCGCGAGGGGAATCGGTGGTCAGCGCCAGTAGCACTCCGTACACTCAACTCCTCTGCTGACGATATGGCACCCGTTCTGGCAGCCGACGGGCGCACCCTCTACTTCGCTTCCAACCGTGACGGCAACTTCGACATTTTCGTCAGCCGCATGGGGCCAGATGGAAGCTTCGGAAGGCCGGAGAAGTTCGCTGCCCCGGTCAATACGCCCGCTGACGAGTACTTCTACGTCCCCCTGCCAGACCAGAATGCTGCCCTCCTGAGCCGCGCAACCTCTGCCGGGGATTTGGATGTCTTCCTCGTCGTCCCCAACCCGAATCCACCAGAGCCTGTGCTGATGGTCCAAGGGACGGTCCGTGATGCGTCCACTCAGGCGCCCCTTGGGGCAACGATGACGATTACGGACCTTCGTACGCGGCGAAAGATCGCTGAGCTCTATAGCGACGAGGAGACGGGCGAGTACTACGTTGCTCTCCCTGCAGGACGGACGTACTCCATCACTGCCTCCCGAGAGGGCTACCTCTTCTACAGCGAGCGCTTTGAGGTCGGACGCGACATCGCTGTCAACCCCATTACGAAGGACATCCTGTTGACCCCCGCCGAGCGCGGGCGTACTCGACTGCTGGTCTTCTTCGACTTTGATAAGGCCGAGCTGAAGGAGGAGTCCCTGCCGGACCTGGACCGATTGGTAGAGTTCCTCAAAGCGTATCCCTCCGTGCGCATCCTCATTGAGGGGCACACCGACGATGTCGGAACTGACGCCTACAATGACCGCCTATCACAACGACGCGCCGACGCTGTCAAAGACTACCTG
>JANWXA010000061.1 GCA_025055465.1 Candidatus Kapaibacterium sp. | reverse complement strand
TCATCGACCAGAGTGGCGTCAACTTTGACATCGTAGCGCTCAACATCCTCCGCTACCCCGAAGGCAACCTCGGCGGCTGGGGCGGGAGCATTGATACGATTGGCCTACGTGTGCTGAACTCCTCTCTGGAGAGCGGCTGGATGAGCGGGAGCATCCGGGTGCCGGTGAGCGACTCGGCACTGGCGTACTCCGCAATCCTGCGTGACACCACTGGCGGTATTCGCTTTGAGTTCACCGTGCGCCCACGTGGACGCCTCAACATCCCCATGTGGGCAGGGACGCTGGAGTTGGAGAACACCTCCTGGGTCCGTATTGCAGCGGGCGCAGGCACCCATGGTGGATTCGCAGCCCAGGCGAACTTCACCGGGCACATCTCCTTCGGTGGGACCCGTGACATTCCTCTCAACATGGGCGGGATCAGCTTCCAAGAGATGCAGATTCAGACGCACCAGCGTCCATACATCACCGTACGACACTGGTCGTTTGCTTCTCCGCCGCACAGCATCTTAGGTTCTCCTGAACCCGAGCCTCCTCCGAGCGGCGGAAGCGGCTCAGGCAGTAGGAGCGCCGGCGGCTTCCCCATCAGTATTCGGGGATTTGATCTCGTCAGCGGTGACCGCCGTGAAGGTCTGGGGATTGGAGTCCGCATTGGCATAGATGTCAACCTCCAGCCCGGTGGAGCTGGTATCAGCGGTGGAACGACGATCTCCATCTGGGGTGCTCTCAGTACCGGCCGCGACAGCCCGCCATCGTTCGTGTTCAGCGGGATAGACCTGGACTCCATCGGCATCCGCGCCGACATGGGGGCAGTTGAGATCGAAGGCTCGGTCCGGTTTTACAACAACGATCGCACGTACGGGAACGGCTTTCGCGGAGCGGTGCAGGCAAACTTCGTCCGCATGGTCCGAGTGGAGGCAACGGTACAGTTCGGCTCTATCAGCGCACCGCAGGCATATCGGTATTGGTACGTTGATGCCCGTGCCCTCATTGCCAGCGGGATACCGGTGTTCAGCGGCGTCGCTATCTACGGATTCGGTGGAGGCGCATGGTACAACATGGTGCGGGCAAGCGATCCTTCAGCCATCAATCCTACCGGCGGTAGCGAAACAAGAACGACCGCCAGCAGTGCCTCACCAGGCTCGACGAACTCAGGCGCTCGGTATGTGCCCTCTTATTCGGATCGTGGTGAGACCTTTGGGTTCTATGCGCTGGTTACAATCGGGACCCATCCAGAGCCCAAGGCCTTCAACTGCGACGTGCGGCTGGAGGTGAGCTTCGCTGGTGGGGGGATCCGCGAAATCAGCTTGCGGGGTGATGGCTGGATGCTGGCAGGCCTGATGGAGCGGGGTCAAGCCCCTGTGAGGGCCACTGCCGAAATCTCGTATAACTTCCCTGAGCGCACTTTCTTTGGTCAGTTCGGCCTGTCGGTGAACCTTGAAGCAGCAACAGCATCAGGCAGAATGGTCCTGTTCTTCTCCCCCGAGACGTGGCACATCAAGATTGGCGATCCTGAGGGAGAGCGGATTCGGGTAGAGGTACTTCGCATCATTACCTTGCAGGCGTACTTCATGGCGGGAATGAACCTGCCGTCCATCCCACCAATTCCCCCTGAGGTCCTTGAGCTTACTGGGCCAGTCCCGGCCCCGGTGCGTCCTGAGGCGTTGGGACGCGGGAACGGCTTCGCCTTCGGCGCAATGGCAGACTTCAACCCTGGAGAACTCCGCTTCCTCATCTTCTACGCCTCCATGCGATTCCTCGTAGGGTTTGACATGGCATTGCTGGACTATGGCATCACAGCCCGATGCGCCGACGGCCGTCCGATGGGTGCTAACGGGTGGTACGCCACTGGGCAGATGTATGCTCGGCTGGATGCCTCCATTGGCCTCTTCGTTGACCTCTGGTTCGTGTCGGGCAAGTTTGAGATTCTTGGGATGAGGGTAGGCAGCGTGCTGCAGGCAGGGCTGCCGAACCCAACCTGGATTGCGGGCGCCGTTGGTGGCCACTACAGCATCCTCGGTGGGGCCGTCAGTGGGTACTGTAACTTCCAGTTCACGCTCGGCGAGCGCTGTGTCCCTCTGACGGAATCGCCGCTGGCAAGCCTGGAGATGATCAGCGATGTTGCCCCGAGCGACGGCTCGGAGGATGTCTCTGTCTTCGCCGAACCGACGGCGTTCTTCAACCTGAAACCGGACCGTCCGTTCGCGCTGGAGGAGATGCGCGACGACGGCAGCCGAGCCACGAAGGTGTACCGGATCCGTGTCGGGACCTTCCGGCTGCTTCGGCAGGACACCCGAGGGAACTTCAGCGTCACTGTGCCTACAACTCAAGTAGACCGTTCAACGCCGGAAGCCCCAGCGGTTGCGCTCGTTCCGAACGAACCGCTGCTGGGGTTGACCCGCTACCGAGTTGAGGTCTCCGCCTACGGACAGGAGTACACGGGCAGCGGCTTTGCACGCCGGGAAGGCGAGACGGTTGAGCAGGCAAGCGAGCGGGCTGCACGCGAGCTGGCAAGCTCTACAGCGTGGAGCGACGTACGGTACAGAAGGGGCGACCGCGCAGGGCAGCGGATTGAACAACGGGTTACTGCAACATTCACCACCCAGCCGCGGCCAGATACGATCATGCCCCAGTGGGTCTATATGGGCTATCCGCGCCCGCAGCAGCGCTTCTTCCTGCAGGATGAGTGCCGCGAGGGCTCCATTACTCTGCTGACGAACCCGGACTGGCTCTTCCCCAGTAGAGGGAGCGAGGTACGAGCAGGAGACACCATCCGACTCTACCGCGTACGCCTCGTCAACCTTCGCACGGGCGAGCGCACGGAGGTGCCGCTGACCTACACTCGGATTCCACGCCCCCTGGCGCTTGGGGAGACGAGCCCCTCGGGCTCCTCTGGCGGGCGGATCCTGTTCTCCATCCCACGGTTGGAGAACAGCGCTATCTATGCCGTCCAAGTCATCCGACGCGATTCCGTCATACGTCGGGCTGCAGCGAGTGGCCCCGAAGGTGGGACACCGCGCATAGACGAGCGGTACCTCCGCGGTACGGGCGTTGGGGGACCAGCCGGATCCCAGTACACGGGCATCGTCCAGCAGCGGATGATGGACCGCCTCGGAGCTACTCTGGTCATTCGGCGGGTCTACCGCCCCTCGGGCTTTGACGTTGGGCGCGCCGTCGCCAGCAACGAGAAGCTCCTCTACGCCTACTTCTTCCGAACGAGCCAGTACAACCGCCTGCAGGAGAAGCTCCGCCACCTGACAGTCCAGCGAGTTGACTCGGTCCGAGTGATTGCAGCCTTCGTCCCCATCGTTGGTCTGGTCTGCCACGTCTCCTCCCCTGAGGGCTTTGACCCCTATGACGTGCAGAAACAGACTATCACCGCGGCGCCGGACGGCAGGACGGAGCGGGAGTACCTCATCCCACCGCTCATTCACGTCTCCGGCACTGACCGGAGTGGGCTCTGGCACCGACTCTTCGTCAATCCGAGCGTGTACGACGAACTGAGATGGGTATCGGGACTCCCGCCCAGCAGCTCCACCGTTGCCCAAGCCAATTGGGACTGGACTCGTGCGGTATTGCGAGGCTACTGGATGGTCTCCATCCCTCAGACCAGCCACCGGCCGCTTAGCACGGTAGAGATTGGAGCAGCGACTGGCGATCCGACGTACACTCGCCTGCTTGCTCTCCGGGACATGGCAAGAATGCTGCGCATTCGGCTTGACGATGGTGGTATCGGAGGAATTGACATCCGGCCCCCAGCGGCTGCAACGACAAGCTTCTTCTATGCACAGCCGACTTACGTGCTCTTTGACCTGGGGCGCCTCACACGCGAGGCTTCCAGACTGCTGTCGCTTGAGGGCGTCTGTAGCCGAAACAGCTTAGGGGTCGGTCCCCTCCTCAACAGAGAGCAATGCAGCCGTCTGCGGAGTATTGCCGCACAGCAGTTCGTCTTCCCAATCCGCGCTGCCGACTACCTCATGCACTTCACGTACTCAGAATGCGTAGATCCTGACCGTGTCGCCAGCTACCCACTCCGTATTCCGTACTGAGGGAGGGAACGGCCATGAAGGGCGTACTGCTCTGGCTTGTGTGGCTCCTGACCTTAGCAGCTTCGAGCATTGCCCAAGAGAGGACGACGACCAGAAGGCCAGCAGAGATGGCGCCACCAGACACAGCGGCCCTCCAGGAGTACCGCGAGCTTATAGCGCCGAAGCTGCATCTTCTGGCACAGTCATATGGGGATTCGGTCGTGCTGCGCTGGGCACCCTCCAACGCCCCGGCGTGGCGTGCGTACAACCGTATTGGGTACATCGTGGAGCGGGCGCTTGTGGACACCACTGAGAGCGGTCCGCTCCGGTACGAACGGCTCACCCCGGAGCCCTTGAAGCCCTGGACGCTGGAGGAGTGGAGACGCCGCAGCCGGCCCGAGCAACAGTTCGCTGCCATTGCGGTGCAGTGCCTCTACGGGGCGCTCTCCATCCCGAACCCAAACACGATGCAGAACTTCATTGACGCGGCCAGCGAGCTGGAGAACCGCTTCGGATTTGCCCTCTTCGCCGCTGACTGCGATGCGCACACGGCCAATGGTTTAGGGCTCAGGTGGGTGGACCGTGCCGTCCGCCAGGGGCAGGTGTGGGCGTACCGCGTCTTCCCGGCGCGGTTGGACTCCGTGTTCCTGCTGGACACTGCCTACGTGGTGGTCCACATTACCCCGTACCGACCCTGGCCGCCTGTGCTGGAGCTTACCGCCGAAGGGCAGGACCGCGAGATCACGCTCCGCTGGAAGAACTTCCCTGAGGGGGGCTACACGGGCTTCAACGTGTACCGCAGCGAACCAGGTGGCCGCCGCACGAAGCTCAACACTATGCCCATCGTACCGGCTACCCCCCGTGGCTGGACCCAACGCATTGAGCCTTGGTTCAACGACACGACAGCCCGCTGGGGCGTGGAGTACACCTACGAAGTCCGGGGCATCAACCCCTTCGGCGAAGAGGGCGAGCCTGCCGTGGTCCGCGCCAGTCTGCGCGACCGCACGCCACCCCCACTGCCTGTGCTGAAAAAGCCCATCCTCTACGGCATGACGATGGTGCGCCTGGAGTGGGAGATCAAGGAGACGCCCGACCTCAAGGGCTTCTTCGTGCTCAAGAGCGACAAGCCAGATCAAAACTGGCGCCTGCTCCACGACCAGCCCCTACCGCGCACGCAGCGAAGCTTCCTGGATACCCTTGCAGACCCCGACTTCCCCCACTACACCGTCATTGCCATTGACACGGCTAATAACTTCAGCGACTACCTGCCCATCTACGTGGACATCTACGACACTATCCCGCCAGCGCCCCCTACGGGCGTCCGCGGCACGATTGACACCAACGGTGTCGTCCGGCTGGAGTGGAACTTGGGCACAGAGCGTGACCTCCTGGGGTACCGCGTCCTCTGGGCCAACGACACCACGCACGAATTCACGCAGCGCACAAACCTCGTCTGGACCGACACCGTCTTCTACGACACGGTTGCCATCAACACGCTGACGGAGTACGTGTACTACCGCGTTGTGGCGGTGGACAACCGGTACTTCCACTCCGATCCATCGCCCATCATTGCGCTGAAGCGGCCAGACGTTGTCCCGCCGGTAGCACCCGTCTTTACGGATGTGCGTGTCTTCGCAGACCGCGTCGTCCTGACGTGGAACCCTTCCACCAGCACGGACGTTGCCAAGCACGTCCTCTACCGCCGTGCCCGAGGCGACACGGGCTGGACCGTCCGCGCCGAGCTCCCTGCTACCGCACAGCAGTTTACCGACACTGCCGTCGTTGAACGGGTGACGTACGACTACACCCTGGAGGCGGTGGACCGCACTGGCCTCCGTTCGGAACGGGCACTGCCGGTCCCGGCGCGCCCCTACGGCACCGTGGAGCGGCCGCCCGTGGAAAGTGTCCGCGCGGCGTATGATAGCGTCAGAGGAATCGTCGTCGTCCAGTGGAGCTATGCCTTACGCCCGACCGAGCGCTACTGGTACGTCCTCTACCGCGCCGTTGACGACAACCCGCTGCAGATGTACCGTACCGTTGAGCCCCCGGAGCAGCGCTTCGTGGACACTGAACTGGTCGGGCGTGGGCGCTACCGGTATGCCGTCCGTGTCATGACGGCGAACGGACAGTCCCCGCTGTCGGAGGAGCAAGAGGTAGAGGTGCGGTAGCAACACGCACACATCCCTCTTAAGACCTTACCCTTGCAGTCTCAGCAGAACCCCGCAGCTACTGAAGGGGTACCTGGCCCTTTGCAGAGGGGCCCTGCAGCCTTTCTCGGCCTACTACCGCACGACCACGAACCGTTCAGCAGCTACCGCCTCCCCAGCACGGGCAACGACAGTGTATATCCCTGCAGGTAGGGCCGGTAGCGGTAGTGATGCCATGCCAAAGGTTAGGATGCCGCGTCCTACTACGGCGACGCAGCGTCCCAGCACGTCCACGACTTCTACTCGCTCCAAGGTCCCCTCATGCTGGACACGCACCCACCCCTGCCCTTCCACAGGCTGCGGTTCTACCCGCAGCAGGGGTGACGCCGCAGGGCTGTCCTCAACGGAAGTAGTGCCCCTCGTATCCAGCAGGTAAGCCTCTAACCGATTAGCCCTTGCATTGTAGCCAGCGCCAACGATGAAGCGACCATTCGGCGAGATGCCATCAGCCGATCCCAATACGGAGCCATCCCGCAACAGACTGGCATAGACCACGTTGAGGTCCTGCATCCCTGTCGCCTGCGTCCAGCGGAAGGCGCGATATTCACCTGATGCCACTTCTGCCGCTCCCACAACGACACTACCATCACCCGAGACATCGAGGGCACGACTATTCGTACCTCCGCCCCCAAGGGTACCCAAATCCTGCATACCAAAGCCGTACTGCCAACGATAGGCGCGCCCGCGTGCCCCTGTTGCGTCCATGGCCTCTCCAACGACTACTGCACCGTCCTGCGAGACACCATTTGCTCGGCTCATACCGTAATCCGGCAATGAGCCGAGCGTCTGCATGCCCGTCTCCGTCCAGCGGAAGGCGGTAATAGTGAGATTGGTAGGGTCAAGCATATGGCCGACGACCACAGATCCATCGCCAGAAACTCCCCAGGCTTCGCCTACCCTGTCGCCTGAAATATTTCGCATTTCCCCTGCTTGCCACCGAAAGGCCCGTTGCATTGGGACGAAGGTCCCTCCGGTTGATGCTCCTACGATAACCGAGCCATCGTCCGAAACATCGTATGCCGCAGTAGGACTCGTACCGAGCGTCCCCAAGTCCATCATCCCCGTCTGCGCCGTCCAACGAAAGGCCCGTGTGGCACCATCAGCGCTATCAGCCTCGCCGACGATGACCAGGCCATTTGCCGAAACCGCATGGGCTATACTACCCCGTCCCCCGAAGGTCCCCAGCTCCTGAATGCCCGTCGCTGCAGTCCAGCGGAATGCCCGTGCAAGTTCCGCGCCGTCCGTCAGGAATCCGACGACCACCGAGCCGTCGGCTGAGACATCAAATGCAACGCTATACCGCTGATTGCCCGTCCCCAGCCACGTCAGCGACTGTCCTACGGCCTCAGCACAGAGCACTATAGTAATCACTCCAATCCCTGCTGCATACTTCATTGGAACCTCCGCGAATTCAATGCGACACTCTACAACGCAGCAAATTTAATCCCCGATACGGAACTCACACGGCAGATCCCTGCCTTTCCTCGGAGAAACATTGCAGCCCTGCTTCTCTGCGCAGCCCCCTTCACTCTACGGGGTGGCGTCCGCTGAGGGCGCGCGATAAAGTAGCCTCGTCCATGAATTCCAATGCGCTCCCCATTGGCACCCCCTGTGCAATGCGCGTGACGCGCACACCCAGCGGCCTCAGCAGCCGCGCCAAGTATTGCGCTGTCACATCCCCTTCCACCGTTGGGCTGAGTGCCAAGATGACTTCGGCCACACCGGAAGAGATGCGCGCCACGAGCTCCCGAACCCTTAGCTCCTCTGGCCCCACTCCGTTAAGCGGATTGAGCACTCCGTGGAGCACATGGTAGAGTCCGCGGTATTCCCCTGTTCGCTCAATTGCCAGTACATCCATCGGCTCCTCCACGACGCAGAGGAGGGAGTGGTCACGCTGCGGCGAGGCACAGATCGGGCAGGGATCCGTCTCGGTGAATGTGAAGCACTGCGAGCAGTAGCGGACGTGTCGCTTCAGATTCCGAAGAGCCTCAGCGAAGCTCTCCACGAACTCCGGAGCTTGCCGGAGGAGAAAGAACGTCAACCGCAGGGCTGTCCGGCGCCCGATGCCAGGGAGACTGGTGAAGAGCTCTACTACCTTCTGGACCGCTGCCGAGGGATACTGCATCGCCTACAGCCGTGCCAGGTGATCTACGCCTGCTGGGAACAGGTGTTCCAGCGGCTTCAGCGTCTGCTCCACCATCTCCTGCGCTGCTTCCAGAGCCTTGTTGATACCGGTGACGAGTAGGTCTTCCAGCATCTGGGGGTCTTCCAGCGCATGAGGTGCAATCACAATGTGACGAACGCGCAAGTCGCCCCCGACGGTGATGCGCACCGCACCCGCTCCGACGTCAATGGTGACCGTCTTATGCACCACCTCAGCTCGCAAACGGGCAGCTTCCTGCTGCAGGCGCTGGATCTGCCCCAAGAGATGTCCTGGCGGGAAGATCATCGCAGCATGCAACCTCACATGGGAACCTGGACCAAAAATAGCATACTGCTCCAGCTCACCACCGTGATGTGGCTCAGTCCTCCGGCTGTCGTTCACCCAGCCGCCGGTCTACGAGGTAGAGCCCCAGGCCTGCGTCTCCCGCCAGCCGGAGTTCTTCCAGCACCTGCCGAGCCTGGCTCTCTTCCTCCACCTGCTCTTCCACGAACCAATGCAAGAAGACCTGCGCCGAGTAGTCCTGGAGCTCTACGGCCTTCTGATAGAGCTCGTGGATACTCTTGCTCACCTTCTGCTCGTGGGCAAGGGCTTGTTCAAAGAGCTTCCGAGGGGACTCCCACTCCGCCGGGGGATGCTCTAACGCCATTAGGCGTGGGGCAACACCACGCTCCAGCAGGAAGTCAAAGATTTTGAGCGCGTGCTTGAGCTCCTCCCTCCACTGCAGCCGGAGCCAGTGCGCCATTCCCTGAAGGCCCTGCGAGGCGCAGTACCCAGCCATCGCAAGGTAGATGTAGGCCGAGGTAAACTCCAGCAGCATCTGCTTCTGGAAGCCTTCTTGGAGCCCAGGATGCATAGCAAATCCCTCTGCATTCTCGCACAGCAGTAGAAACGCAGACGGCTACCCGTTATTGGTGGCATGCCCCGAAAAGCTGCTACGGGCTCGTAATTTCGCACATGGTGCCACAGAAAGGAATGCACAGCAATGTTTGAGCCCTTCAAGCAGCGCCTCCAGGAGTTGTCCGAGCGCGTAGGGGCACTGCGAGGCTATCTTTGACCCAGCAGCGTTGACAGACCGCGAAGCCGCGTACGAAGCTGAACTCCATTCACCCGAGGTGTGGGAAAATCCTCGCCGGCTACAGGAACTCCAGCGCCAGCTCCGGGCCCTCCGCGAAGAGCGACAGCAGTGGGAACGCGTCCAACGCCTCCTCAGCGATGTCGCAACCCTCATTGAGCTAGCGGAAGAGGCGCAGGACTTGAGTCTCAGCGCGGAGTTGGAGCAAGAACTGGATGAGCTGGGGCAGGCCGTTGAAGCATTGGAGCTCCGCTACCTCCTCTCGGACCCCGATGACGTCCGCGATGCTCTGCTGACGATCCACGCCGGAGCTGGTGGGACGGAAGCCCAAGACTGGGCCCAGATGCTGTTGCGGATGTACACTCGCTGGGCAGAACGCCA
>JANWXA010000060.1:8435-9874 GCA_025055465.1 Candidatus Kapaibacterium sp. | reverse complement strand
CCTGGACTCCTATTCCATCTCGCATCCCGGACTGGTGCGATTCCTGCGCCAGATTGCCGAAGAGGAAGGTATCCCCTACCAGATGGAGGTGCTGCCGCGCGGAGGAACGGACGCTGGTGCTATGCAGCTCAGTCGTGCTGGCATTCCTGTATGCACTATCTCTATCCCCAACCGCTACACACACTCCGTGGTGGAATGCGTCCACAAGGACGACATTGCTGCTGCCATTCAGTTGCTGCGTCGTTTCCTGGAGCGATCGGCAGAACTTCGGCCATAGCATTACCATGGGCTCCCCATGCCCACGCGCCCACATCGCTGGTGGCTTCGCCTGCTCGGAGGTCTTGCCGGCAGCTTTCTCCTGGTAGCACTGGTCAGTTTTGCGCTCCTCCAGCTGCCGGAGGTCCGCGCACGGCTGTTGCGCCACGCCTTGGATATCCTCAATAGCAAACTCCAGGGGCAGCTTTCTGCTACAGATCTTCGCCTCCGAGGGCTTTCGGGAATCGAGCTTCACCAAGTTGTGCTGCAGGGAGCCTCCGGCGACACCATCGTCACTGTACCACAGCTCCTCATCACATACGAGGCTATTGCCCTAACCCAACGGCGGATCGTTGTCCCAACCGTTGTTCTCAATGCCCCTACCATCACACTCATTCGGGGTCGGGACAGCCTTTGGAACATCGAGCGCGTGCTGCCCGCTCAGGAAACACCCGGAGAACCGCCGGAGATAAGCATTTGGCTGCGCGGTGTCTCCATCCGTGATGCTTCGATCATTGTAACTGACTCCCTGTGCCTACCAGGTGCCGGGGGAATTCTGGAGCAGGGACACTGGCATTTCCACAAGGTAGACTTTCTTGGAAGCGCTGCCCTCTTCCCACGACAACGCCGCTCCTTCCTGAGCATCCGCAGCTTCCGCTTCCGTGAACTCTTCTCTGGTGTTAGCGTAGACCATCTACACGGGCACCTTGCTATGACGCCGACCCACCTCCGCGCTGATGAACTCCGGCTCCGCATGCCAGGTTTGGGATTCCACGTCACCGCTGAGCTGAAACTTGACGACACAGCACGCCCATCATCCCCCAACACGCTTCCCCGCTTCAGCCAACTTTACGGAATCCTGACGGTGGATTCCTTGGTGCCTGCTCAGCTCGCCCGGTGGGTGCCAGTTTTCCCTGTGGAAGTCCCGGGAACCTTTGCAGCATTGGTACACTTCTCCGGTGCCGCACAAACACTAAACATAGACCACCTGCAGGTGCATTCAGAGCACCTACGCCTCAGCGCCCGCCTAAGAATAACTGCCCCATGGGACACAGCCCACATGCGCCTGGAGGGTGTCGTGGAATCCGGCTGGATCCCAACGAGTCTATTGTCCCTGATCGGCCCAAACCTCCCCACCGAGCTTGACCAACTTGTTTTTTTCCGCCCCCGGGCACTCCACTTTG
>JANWXA010000060.1:0-8425 GCA_025055465.1 Candidatus Kapaibacterium sp. | reverse complement strand
CCGACATTGCTGGAAATGCACGGACAGATCCAGACAGGCATTGGCACCCTGGGGCTGCGATGCCAAATCGAACGATGGGCGTCTACGACCCCGACGTATTCACTCCGGCTGAGCAGCCCGGGACTTTCCCTAGGGAAGCTGTTGGCCGAGGCTCCTCAACCGCTGACGCTCGCCGGATTAGTAGAGGCTGAGGGACAAGGAATCGCAGTAGAGACAGCCTCTGCGCGCGTGCGCCTCCTTCTAACCGATGGGCACATCGGCAAATTACGCCTCCGGGAAGCTCGCCTTGTGGCACGACTTTCTCAGGGCTTCCTACAGTTTGACACAGCTTCCTGTCGGCTTGCTAATGCCGATGCAGTAGAGGCCTCGCTAACCGGATGGGTGCAGATGCTCCCGTCCGCAGAGCCGACATACCGACTGGAACTTGCCCTCTCCCAGTTTCCGATTGGACCGTTGTTCCAAGATACGACCCTCCCTGAATCCCTCTCACTAACAGCCCAAATAGCCGGGCAGGGGATACACCCTGATAGCATAGAGGGCTTCGTTCGTGCTCGCGTTCTACAGGTACAGTACCTTACATGGACTCTGCTGCCTTTCGAGTTGGCTCTCCAGCTCAGCCGACCCCTGGTGTCAGCCCGCTTCCTGCAGATAACCAGCGAGCCCCTCACTGCACAGGTAACAGGCAACTGGCGCATGAGTACTCTTCCGGGAATCCTCACCGCTCTTGCCACAGCGTCCACCAGCTGGCTTGCCGAACAGAAGCATTTCCTCCCCGCAGCTCCCATGGCACCTGAGTCGCCACTACCTCTGACCGACAGCGCCAACATCCGTTTCCGCATAGAGCTGCGGGACCTTGCGTGGATGTCCCATTGGGCTGCCCTCCCGCCCCTCCAGGGTGCTCTCAGCTTGGACGGACGCCTCCTCGCTTCGGTAGACACGGCTTTCCTCCAGCTCGACCGGCTCACCGGACGCCTTTTGGCACTCGGAAACGAACCTACCCGCCTGCACGTCGGGTGGCTCCGTGGCAACAACATGGGTGCTGGCTTCCGCCTCACTAACGGTTATCCAGAATTGGTAACCATACATGGTGACCTCGCGGCGTCTTCCCTACAGTGGTCGGAGCAGAGTCTGGACAGCGTTGCCCTCGCATGGGAACTTACTGGCGAAGGGGGAGCTGTAAAGCTGCAGCTCTCCTTCGCTGAACTGCTACACCTCCAATGGGCTGCGGATCTTCGACGATACTCTGAGGGCTACGCTGTCACCACTCGACAACTCTCCGTTGCCCACAGGACGTCCCAGTTTGTTTGGGAAACACCGAACCCCTTCGCCGCGCACTTCACTTCTACAGGCATCTCTTTAGATACGGCAATACTGGAGCGTCGCGATCGGGAACAGCTGCGGATATACGGGAGACTTGCCTGGGATTCCCTGCATGTACTTCACGCTGAGCTGCTGCGAGCCCACCTATCGGACATATCCCAGCTTGTCCCCCAGAAATATATCCGTCCTGAGCTTTCTCAGATAAAAGGCTGGATTGACACGCTTTCCATCACTGCCGCGGGCCCCATAGGCATGCCCCAGTTGGCATTCCGCATCAGCCTGCGCCGGCTCCATTATGACACAACCTTGTTGGGTAACCTCCTGCTCTCTGGAACAGCAGACGGACAAAGGCTTAGCGGAACCGCCCTTTTAGAAGAAGGACCCCGCCATCTGCAACTCCACCTCTACTCCCTGCCTATGCGTGAGGAGCTGTATACTCTTCTCCCCGTCTCGGCTCGCATAGAGGCACGCAACATCAACGCGGCTCTGCTGGGTCCGCTTGTACCTGAGCTACGAAATCTGCAAGGTTCGCTCAACATCGATGCTAGCGTTGACGGATACCTGCCGGACAACCTCCAGCTCAGCGGAAGCGTGCAGAGCCAGTCCCTTATGTTCCAGCTTGTACAGACGGGGATAACTTACCGAGCCTCCCTCCAGCTCCATTTCCGGGAACAGGCCCTCCAGATTGAACATTTCGTTGTGCAGAACCTCCCCGAGGATCTCCCCAGCGGGATTGCAACGCTCAGCGGGACAATAGGCCTCCGCAAGTTACGCCCGTGGAGCTTTGACTTGCAGTTTCGCTCACCACAGTTACTGGTGCTCAACTATGCTTCTGCCCGTGTCAATCCGCTCGTCTACGGCCCCCTAATTATTGCTACAGGTCTACCACCTGTGCAACTACTGGGGACCTGGGAACAGCCCCAACTGGTGGGAACGCTGCTTATCCGCACTGCACAACTGACTTTCCCTGCCGAGGCTCTAACCGCTGCCTCACCACCTTCGGTCCTGGCAGACTATCACTGGCTCACCCCGCCTCCGGCACCAACCACTCCATTGGAACGCCCGCTGTCTGCCGCACCCGTTCCAACAACTCTCCGCGCCGAACCCGACCTTGCCCGCCGCCTCCTCTACGACTTACGAGTACACATAGTTGGGACCTTTTCCGCTACAATGGACCTGGCTCCAACACAACAGCTCATCGCTGACTTAGAGACAGAGAATCCCACAGTCCCGCTGGCGTATGTTACTGGTCCGGAAGGGCACCCCCAACTACTGGGACGCCTACGCTTACGCCCCGGTTCTGTATACAAGTTCTACCGCAACTTTTCTGCTACCGGTACTATTGCCTTCACTACAGGTGAGATTGACAATCCAGAGCTAGACATAGATGTACGGTACCAGGGGATGCGGATATTCAACAATCAGCGACAGAGCTTTGAGATTCGTTTCACCGTCCGCGGAACGCGGCGGAATCTTTCCATTGGTAACTGGAGCTATACGATTGCTGGTGTTGTGGGAACAGGCGACGACAACAAGCTCTTCAACGACGTGCTCTGGCTACTTCTGGTAGGACGTACCCAAGAGGAGCTAGAGGGGGCTTTCACGACGAACGGAGTCATTGGAGGGGAAATACCTCTAGCAAATCTCTCCACGATCGCTTCTAAGGCCGCAACGGAGCTCTTTCGTGGTTTAGGCATCGTGCAAGATGTCCAGATAGATCCCACCACAGGCGCTTTTGATATAGAGCAGATGCGTGCCCGCATTACTGGCCAGCTTGGCGCCATCACACTGCGCTGGGGCGGCTACATAGGAAATCCCCTGCAACAAGGGGAATTCACCGTAGAAATGCCCCTGAGCGAACTCCTGCGTGGCGAGCCCGGCTTTCTTCGCCAGGTCCTTCTCCAGCTAAGCACGACCACTGGAAGCACGACTGTCACACTGCCTTCCACCCAGCGCCTCTGGGAGGTCCGCATCAGCGTACGTCTATAACCATGCGGAGGCTACTCCTCTCCGTAGGCCTGCTGCTGTGGCTCTCTGGTTGCACCTCTACGGTACGCTTCTCCAGTACCGAGCTGAGCCGTTTCCGTGGATTCGCTTCTTTCTACGGTCGCGAATTCGCCGGACGCCCCACTGCCAGCGGTGAAATCTATGCCCCGGAAGCATTGACTGCTGCCCATCGCACCCTACCGTTCGGCACTCGGCTACGGGTCACCAACCTGCGCAACGGCCGCTCCGTCATCGTTCGGATCAATGACCGCGGTCCACAACATCCAGAGCGCGTCATAGACCTCTCGGAAGCTGCCGCCAGAGCACTGGAGATGCTCCGCGAGGGCGTAGTGGAGGTGGAATGTGAAGTCCTTCGCTAATGCCATCGTCAACCTTAACCGCCTGCTCCGAGCTCACAGAAACAACATCCCCATGGCACTATGAGGAAAATTCGCAAAAGCTGACTGTTGAAAACACCCGTTCTCCGTTGCTACCGGGGTAGCATTTGCTGGGTCACCATTTGTCTACGTCACCATCACAGCCGCTCGCTTTCTACCTCCGCCAACTCTACAACGACGAGCGGATCCCTCCACTGGCGGTTTAGAACCCCCATCCCCCATTGCCCCAGCTCAACGCCCAAACATAGCCACCAGCTACCGAGCGTAAGTGAGCAGCAGTTCGGAACCCTGCCGGCCCCCTGCGTCTTCATCCGTTGAGCAGCCGCCTCACGTAATAGCCAGAGCTCCTATGATTGCTGCTGTCCCCTGTCCCACAGTCGTGGAACAGCTCCTCTTCTTCTACCAAGGCATCTATCCCGCCTCCCTCCCCCTTGCGCCTGCGGAGGGTGAGGGACTCGAACCCTCAAGGGCTCCTCGCCCGGCGGTTTTCAAGACCGCTGCCCTACCAATTGGGCCAACCCTCCGTACTGCGCTATTTGACGTAGTAGTCCACTAACAGAGTGCGTCCCTCACACCCCTCTCACCCCCCCTTCCTGAGCAACTGCCAGGTCCTCAACTCCGAGGGATTGTACGGCACACCGCCGTACCACCACCAGCGCCAACCGAGGTCTACTACCGGACGTGGTAGTCCACCAACACTGTGCGTTCGCCTTCCTCCATCTCAACGCCACCTCCCAGGGGACTCTGGATTCTCAGCTCCGATGGGTCCCTCTGCTCGCGGACGATCCCGATCCCCTCAGCTACCCACTGGCGGAGGGAGAGCGTGAAAGACAGAGTACCCACCTCTGTCCCCCCCACGAAGAGCTTCCCATTGTATGTTGCCCGCATCCGGAACTCCTGAGCCGTCACCTGTCGCCCTTTGATGGTCATGGACAGCGTTCCCCCTCTCTCCCCGCGCCAGCTCATCGTCCCTGAGGTTGTGACGGCAGAGTTCGCAGAATCGATGGGCACATTTGTCAGGGTTGTGTCCCAAATGGCCCACGAGGATGCCGAGTAGTCAGCCACTTTAACCCACCCTGTCGGCCCGAAAATAGGAAACTCTTCGATAAACACGTACAGGCGCGTCCCGTCAGTGGCCAGGAGCATAGTATCGGGGACATCGGGAATACCCCCTCCTACGCGGTACCTCACGGCTACGTAGCTCTGTCGTCCCGCATGTGTAACCTGTCCGACGATTACCATGGAGTCCCGCCACTCTGTTCCTGGCATCTCCGCGCCGGAAGTGTCCAACCGAATACCTGAGTACACCCACCAGTTCCCCACAGCTAAGGGGAAGTAGTTTCGGGGCTGAGTCGGTCCGGTACTTTCCTCTTTCGCACAGCCAACCAGAGCAACAACAGCGCCAACAACTGCTGCTGTTCGCCACCACACCATGGTCTCCTCCGTTATCTTGTGGCACATCCCGCCTAATGGGCACACAAAGATACACAGCTTATGCTACATCCACCAGTCGACTCAGGTAAACATCCTGTATTGCATGAAGCAGGGCAACCCCTTCTTCCATGGGACGCTGGAAGGCCTTCCGCCCCGAGATGAGCCCCATGCCTCCAGCCCGCTTGTTGATGATCGCCGTGCGCACCGCTTCAGCAAAGTCGCTGGCGCCCTTTGATTCCCCTCCACTGTTGATGAGGCCAATGCGGCCCATGTAGCAGTTCACCACCTGGTACCGACAGAGGTCGATCGGGTGGTCGGACATGAGCTTCTCGTACATCAGTGGACTGCTGCGGCCAAACTTCAGCGCCACAAAGCCGCCATTCGTTTCCGGCAGTTTCTGCTTGATGAGGTCTGCCCGTAGCGTTACCCCCAAATGGTTGGCCTGCCCTGTGAGGTCCGCCGCCACGTGGTAGTCCTTGTCCGCCTTGAAGGCGCTGTTGCGTAGATAACACCACAGCACCGTGGCCATCCCCAGCTCATGCGCATACGCAAAGGCCTCGGCAATCTCCCGTATCTGCCGGCCACTCTCGGGGGAGCCAAAGTAAATGGTCGCACCAACGGCTGCTGCCCCCATCTCGTACGCCTGCTTGACGGTCCCAAAAAGCACCTGGTCGTACTTGTTCGGATACGTCAGCAGCTCGTTGTGGTTGAGCTTGACAATGAACGGGATTTTGTGGGCATACTTTCGAGCAACACTGCCGAGGACGCCGAAGGTAGACGCGACGGCATTGCATCCGCCCTCGATCGCCAAGCGCACGATGTTCTCCGGATCAAAGTAGATCGGGTTCGGGGCAAAGCTGGCCCCCGCAGAGTGCTCCACCCCCTGGTCAACAGGTAGGATAGAGAGATAACCCGTCCCCCCTAAGCGCCCCGTAGAGAGGATCCACTGTAAATTCCGCAAGACTCGATTATTGCGGTCCGAGAGGGCGAAGACGCGGTCAACGAAATCGGGACCCGGTAGCTGCAACATCTCTTTGGGGATCGTCGCACAGCGATGCTCCAGCAGATACTGTGCCTGCTCACCACCTAAAAGCTCCTCTATCCAGTCCAGCACCGACTCTCGAGTAGACCCTGCCTTTGGGACAACCGCTACCTCCGCCATTGCAGTCCCCAGAGATATGGCAAACACAAAAATACGAAGAGCCCAGCAGCCCTCTGGTGCTATCCTCGCGACGAGACGTCAGGCCCTGTGGCCATGACCGGCTTCGTCCGCAAGGAGCGGAAGCCCGTTACCATCATCGCTATCCCCATAAGAAGGAAGACAGCCAGCAAGACATCTTCACTTCGGAGGTAGAGTGCGGCCAGGGGTGCGCCAACGACCCCAATGATCCCTGCCCACAAGAGTAACGGAGACAGGAGACCCGTTACCACCAAGCCCAGTCCAACTGCATAGCCCCAGAGGGCCCCATGGAGCTCCGGCGCGGTAGTACCCACCTTCTGCATTGTTGGGGACAACACCAGCAGCCACATCCCCGCCGTTAGCATCCCCCAACCTACAGCAATCCGGGGGGAGAACACGAGCCGTTCCTCGTAGAGCCTACCCCGACGCTCCGCCATAACATACATTGCTCCCATCGTCCCCCCGATTCCTACGAAGAGGGTGCTCCACGTAATCAGCGAATTCTGAAAGAGCCACTGGACGCCAAGAGCAGCGGCTGCAACTGCCGCCCACAGGAACACCGTCGGGAATGGGCCAAACTTCAACGAGGTCGCCAGCGCAAGGGTAGGCAGAAGTAGCTCTGCCCACAGTCCTCGGTATCCCAAGAGCATCAGCAATAGATTCAGGCTCGAATAAGCCCCAAAGCTTACAAGATACGGTGCCACCGAGCGTAGCTCTTCCCGTGCCCGGGTAACGAGCAGGCGCAGAATCTCAACCGCCTCAAGGACATCCCGGATCTCTTCCGATGCGCGCTGAGCCATTGGTCTACTCTGCCTGTGAGACATTCACCAGCAGAGCTCCAAGCAGAGCCCGGAGCTCTTGTAGATATGCCTCGAACCGCTGCCGGCCCTGGTCCGTCAGCTCGTAGATCGTGCGCGGTCGGCGCCTGACAAAGCCCTTGTCCACACGAATGATCCCTGCCTCTTCCAGCACACGGAGGTGCTGTGAGAGGTTGCCATCTGTGACGTTGAGCTCCCGTCGGAGGGCCTGGAAGTCCATCTTCCCTCGCTGGACCAGAAGTGCCAGGATCCCCAAGCGGACACGCTCATGAAGAAGCGGATCCAGGCGTTCAATCCCCATCACTTCCTCTGCGGACATCAGCCCCGGAGAGCGGCATGCCACCCCCTATGAAGACTCGAAAGGACCACCCTTGGAGTGTAGCCTTCGGGGCCCCCGGCACCATCTCGCTCCCTTCCAGAGCAAGTGCATCCCAGCCTAGAGGGAGTACATATCCTGCCCGAAAACCCACCAGGAGTCCAGGAAAAAGCTGTGCCTCAACTCCAACCGCTGCTTGCACAAGCCATCCACCCGCACTCAGTCGCGCATTTCCCGCCGGTCGCAGGAGCAGAGAGTCAAAGGGGACAACAGCACCGCTCCGCCGCAAGAGTA
This sequence comes from Candidatus Kapaibacterium sp., assembly GCA_025055465.1. Lineage (GTDB taxonomy): Bacteria > Bacteroidota > Ignavibacteria > Kapaibacteriales > HRBIN21 > HRBIN21. The sequence goes on along the minus strand of JANWXA010000060.1, from coordinate 679 downwards.
ACCCCAGGCTTCCACCCCCTGGGCCCCCGAGCATGGAGATCTGTACACTTTCGGAGACCAGTAGCCTATATCCCAGCACGAATGCACCCCAACCGCCCCTGAGCCGAACCTCCCCCGCCGTGTCCACCGCCTTTCCCCCAGCATCCCGTATCCTTCCCCTCCAATACAAAAGCGCCCTATCCAGCCTACCCCACCACCCCCGACGAAAACCCCTTGCTCGGGGAGCCTACCGTAGCCCGCTTGTTGAAGCCGATCGCGCAGCTCCCGAACTGCCATGGTCTGTCCGCCAAGTGCAAAGTAACCCATTCCACCACCGCCGAACTGTCCCGCCGGACCCTGTCCAAAGGCACTGCAGATGCTGACTAGCATAATCGCTATCCACCACATCGGAAGCCTTCTCTGATTGTAGTAGATCCACTGACAATGCAAATTTACGTTGAAACAGAGTACTTTGCAACACAGAGTCTCGTAACACCCACGCCAAAAAAGCACAGCGAGAGGCAACAAGCTACTGTCGACACTGGGTGAAAGGATGCCCCTTCTCCCTTGCGTGCGCTTCTTAGTCAGGGGTTATAGTAACGATGGTCGCGCCGAATCCACCATGACTACGGTGCTTAGTCTGACCTATCCGGCGGTCCGAACGCCCAGCAGTGAATGTAGCTTGTACACGTTCCCAGCT
>JANWXA010000005.1:14348-19949 GCA_025055465.1 Candidatus Kapaibacterium sp. | reverse complement strand
ACAGCGGTGGACCTACGCGCGACAAGGGCGGTTATGGCAGGTAGTACAAGAGCAGGGCTTCTGCGAACGTCCATTGGTAAGTCGGTGAAGGTATTGGAACGATTGCAATGGCGGCAGAGGGAAGCATTCTTCCACATGTGGGGCGCTTACTGGTCTTGCTACCCGGTTTGGGTGCGGTCACGACAACTTTTCTGGCTGGGGTGGAGGCGGTAAGGCGAAAGCTTGCCTATCCGTTTGGTTCCCTTTCACAGCTCGGAGAGCTGGAGGGCATGGACGGACATGGGCAAGTGCTGCGTAATGCCTTGCCGTTGGCCCCATTAGAGGATTTGGTCTTTGCGACGTGGGACATCTTTCCTGACGATGCCTACGAGGCGGCTCGTCAGGCCAAGGTGTTATCAGAGCAGGACTTGGCTGCGGTAGAGGATTTCCTGCGCTCTATTTGCCCTATGCCTGCTGTTTTCGACCCACAGTATGTGCGTCGCCTCAATGGTCCTCATGTCAAGCGGGCACCGACGAAGCGGCACTTGGCGGAGGCGCTCTGTGAGGATATCCACAAGGCGCTGCAGGAGACTGGGGCCAGCCGAGCTGTTCTGATTTGGTGTGCCTCCACGGAGGTTTACATTCCGCCGGCTCCGTGCCACCATTCGCTGAAGGCCTTTGAGGCAGCTCTGGAGGCGAACGACCCAGCAATTCCGCCGTCGCAGATCTACGCCTATGCAGCCCTTCGGATGGGCATCCCGTACGCTAATGGAGCGCCGAATGTCTCTGCGGATATCCCTGCACTGGAGGAGTTGGCGGAACTCAATCAAGTACCTATTGCTGGCAAGGATTTCAAGACGGGGCAGACGTTGCTGAAGACCGTCATTGCGCCAGCGCTGCGGCGCCGCCTACTGGGTGTTCAGGGCTGGTTTTCGGTCAACATCCTGGGCAACCGGGACGGCTGGGTGTTGGAAGACGAGGGGAGCTTTCGGGCCAAAGAGGTTACAAAGACGGGTGTGCTGGAGGGATTGCTGCCGGCGGAGCAATATCCTGAACTGTACGGCGAGCTGTACCACAAGGTGCGTATTCACTACTACCCACCGCGCGGTGATGCTAAGGAGAGCTGGGATGCCATTGATATCGTGGGCTGGATGGGATATCCGATGCACATCAAAATCAACTTCCAGTGTCGGGACTCCATTCTGGCGGCGCCGGTCGTGCTGGATGTGGCGCTCTTTCTGGACCTTGCCCATCGGGCTGGCTGGCACGGGGTGCAATCATGGCTGGGCTTCTACTTCAAGAGCCCTCACGTGCGCCGAGAAGAGTCTGTGGAGCACGACCTCTTTGTGCAGTACGGGCGCTTGCAGCAGGCGCTAACTAACTTAGCACGATTGCCCGCCAAGCTGACCGTTAGTGAAAGCACATAATGAAGCATGCCGTTATCATTGCGGCGGGAATGGGGTCGCGGCTGGCGCCTTTTATCCACATGCCGAAGCCCCTCTTACCGGTCGGTGGGGTTCCGCTGCTCTTTCGGACGTTGGAAGGGGTCGAACAAGCTGGATGTGAGGAGGCGATTCTGGTGGTAGGCTTTCGTGCCGAGGAGATCCAGGCGCACGTCCAGGCACAGTACAGAGGACGGCTGCGTTTACGGATTGTGTACAACCCAGCATATCAGAAGCAGAATGGCCTCTCCGTCCTGGCTGCCCGCCCATATGTGGAGAGTCCCTTCCTGCTTCTCATGGCTGACCATTGCGTTGAGGCTGCGGCAATCGGGCGGCTTCGGGAGTGGACGCCCCCGGAAGTCGGGGCGCTTCTCCTGGTGGACAGTCGCTTGGAACAGATCGCCGATATGGAGGATGCCACCAAGGTTCTGGTCCACGAAGGGAATGTGGTAGACATCGGGAAACAGCTTCCTCATTACAATGCTGTGGACACCGGGATTTTTCTGGCAACGCTGAGCCTCATGGAGGCCATCGCTGCCGTTGCACAGCGCTGGGGCGATGCCTCACTGACAGATGGGGTTCGGGAGCTGGCACGCCAAGGAGTCATGCGAGCAGCGGAGTTCGGGGATTACTTCTGGCAGGACGTGGACACACTGGAGACCTATTGGATAGCAGAACGGTGGGCTCAACAGTATCATGCACACCATTGCTTGTAGTGTGTTGGAGTTTTTTCCATTTTCCGCTAAGTTTGTGGTGGTATGTTGGGGAAATGTGCCATGACAGTGAAGGGTCGGGAAATGCAACGGAAGCGTCTACCGGGCTGTCTCAGTATAATGGTCGTAGGGCTACTGGCGCTGGGAGGATGTGTACCTAAGATTACCGAGCAGCAGCTCCAGCGATTGCGGGAGTTGCGGGCACAGGAGCGGCAGCTTATGCAGGACATCCAGCGGAAGGAGTCGGAAAAGGGGCGTTTGCAGCGCGAAATTGCCAGCCGCCAGGCAGAACTCAGTCAGTGCCAGGATCGGAAGCGCTTTGTTCAGGATAAGTTAGCGCGATGGCCCAATGTATGGCCTGACTATGCCCCGCCGTCACCGAAGGACACGGCGGCAGCGCCTGGCGTAGAAATGCGTCCACGGAAAAAGCGATAACCTGTTCCACAGGTACACGAGGGACTATCGATGACACGATGGACTGTGTTCGGAATGGGAATAGCTGTGACACTGGCCGTTGCGCAGAAGCAAGTTGACCCCAACAAGCCCGATGAGCAGTTGACCAAAGCAGAGGCGGAGCAACGGATTCAGGAGTGGGAGGGCAAGGTGCTACGGTTGCAGTCGGAGTTTCGTGCAATTAGCACGGAGGTGCAGCGCCTGGAGACACAGTTGGGGCAGTTGGGGCAGGATATTCGTCGGTGCAACGAAGAAATCTATGCCCTACTGGGCGTGACGGAGGCTGAAGTGGAGCGCTTTCGCCAGCGGTTAGGGGTTCTCGAAGGTCGGGTGCGCCAGTACCGGGGTTTGTCTGACGAGGTGTTGGCGGAGCGGCGTGCGGAAATCGCCGCTTTGGAGGCAGAGCTGAATGCCTTGAGGACGGAGAAGATGGCACTGTTGTCGGAGTTTTACAATCGCATTGTCGAGTTAGCGCAGGAGATCCGCCGCCTCTATCGTGAGCCGAAAATCAAGACGTACACAGTCGGTACGTGGGCACGCGACCGAGACTGCCTATGGAATATTTCTGCCAAGCAGCACATTTACGGTGATCCGTTCCAGTGGGTCAAGATTTGGCAGGCGAATACGGACCAGATCCGGAATCCGGACATTATTTATCCCGGACAGGTATTGCGTGTCCCGCCGCCGGGGGCCAAGACGCCGGAGGAGCTCAAGGCTGAGCGAGCTTACTATCGGAAAAAGCGGTTGGAACAGCAGCGTCAAGAAGAGGCTGCAGCCGGAATGCAACAGCCCTCTACCACACCGCAGGAAGCCCAGCCGAAGCGTGGGAATTGAGCCGGACGGAATGGCAGCCGTGCTTTTACAGCCTGGTTATTACAGCTGGGGCACGGTTGCCGCGTTTCACTGTGGAGGAACCTTGTTCGTTTATAGGCTTGGAAGCTTACAAGACGAATGGCGCGACGTAGCCTATCCCCTATGGCACAACAGGAGTTGTTAGAGCGGCGCATTCCGCTAATAGACGTTGATCCGCTGGCACTTCTGGGGGCAAACGACAGCTATCTACAGCTCATCGAGCAACGCTTTGGTGCCTCCGTTACCGTGCGGGGGAACACAGTTATCCTCCGTGGTGAGCCGGGCGAAATACAAGCTCTGGAAACGTTGTTTCAAGAGCTGCTCTACTTGTTGCGTCGCAATGGGCAACTGTCCCCCGAGGATGTAGCCACGGTAGTGGACCTGGTTACTGTCGGGAATCTCTTGCCGGTACACCAGGGGGGAGTGGATGAGGATGTAGTCTTTATGGGGCGTCAGGCTCCAATACGGGTGCGCACGTCCCGACAAATGGAATACTGGCGTCAGGTGCAGACACACGATGTGGTCTTCGCCATTGGGCCTGCAGGGACGGGCAAAACATATCTGGCGGTAGCGATGGCACTGGCAGCGTTGCGCCGCAACGAGGTTTCGCGTCTCATTCTCTCCCGGCCCGCTGTGGAGGCCGGCGAGTCGCTGGGCTTCCTCCCGGGGGATTTACAAGAGAAGGTGGACCCATACCTGCGTCCACTGACTGACGCGTTATTGGAAATGCTGGGCCCGGACAAGTTGCGGAACATGACTGAGCGGCGCCTTATCGAGGTTATCCCGTTGGCGTATATGCGTGGGCGCACGCTCAGCAACGCCTTTCTTATCCTGGACGAGGCGCAGAACACCACAATCGGGCAGATGAAAATGTTCCTAACCCGGCTGGGGCGCAACTCGAAGGCGATCGTAACTGGAGATATTACGCAAATTGACTTGGATGATCCTTCGATGTCCGGGTTAGTAGATGTGCAGACAGTGTTACGCAATGTTCCTGGTATCGCTTTTGTCTACTTCGACCGCAACGATGTTGTACGCCACCGGTTGGTTACAGAGATCATAGCGGCTTACGAGCGCAGCCAGCAGGCGCGGCGCGATTCCCCTTCTGATGCCTCCACAAACGGGCGATGATCGAATTGGTTCGGCTTGGCTTTCTCCGCATTACACTCGTAGACCTGGTGGATATTGCGTTGGTGGCGGCACTTTTTTACGGTCTTTATCGGCTTTTTCGTCAGACCCCAGCCTTCTACATGCTTCTGGGCTTGGGAGCGTTGCTCTTCCTGGCTTCCTTGATAGAGCTCGGGGAGCTGGCAGCGTTGGGCTGGATCGTGCGCACAGTGCTTGGGGTGTGGCTGCTGGCTTTTATCGTGTTGTTCCAGCCGGAGCTGCGTCGGTCGTTAGTTCGAATGACTCGGTCTCGGCTCTTCCGTTTTCTGGTCCGGACGCCTGTTTTACCAGTTGTCGAGGAGGTCATAGAGGCTGTTTCGGAAATGGCGGAAAAGCACATCGGGGCTCTGATTGTCTTTGCGGGTTCCCAGAGCACCAAGCTGGTCGTAGAAACGGGGGTTCTGCTCCAGGCGGTGGTGTCTAAAGAACTATTGCTCTCCATTTTCAATCCGCGGTCGCCTCTGCACGATGGGGCAGTAGTCATTGAGGGGCAGACGCTTGTGGCTGCTCGGTGCATTCTTCCGTTGAGCCCCACGACGCACGTTGCCGGTCAACCAGTTGGGACCCGGCATCGGGCAGCTTTAGGGCTGAGCGAGCAAATAGATTCGCTTGTAGTAGTGGTTTCGGAGGAAACGGGGCATATTGCCCTTGCCCATGGCGGGACATTGGAGATGCGACTGACGCCTTCGCGCCTGCGGGAGCGCCTGGGCGAGTTGCTGGGGGCTGTGGAGGAGGCCGGGGAATATGCGGAGGTTTCGACGCTGCGATGACTCTTCCCTCGTCACAGTGGGTTGAGCCTTACGGGGAGCTGCGTCGGGCTTTGATTGAGCATCTCCGCCGGCGCGGAATCCGGGATGAGCGTGTATTAGCAGCAATGGAACGGCTCCCGCGGGAACTCTTCGTGCATCCGGCATTCATTCATCGAGCGTACGAGGATGCAGCGCTTCCGCTGGGGTATAATCAGACAATTTCCCAGCCGTATACGGTTGCCTTTA
>JANWXA010000005.1:0-14338 GCA_025055465.1 Candidatus Kapaibacterium sp. | reverse complement strand
CGCTGCTGGAGGTGCAACCGGGCGATGCGGTTCTGGAAGTAGGCACAGGTAGCGGATACCAGGCAGCTCTCTTAGCGCTGATGGGGGCGCGGGTCTATACAGTAGAACGTCAATGCGAACTTTACCAACGAGCGCGTCAGCTCTTCGCTCGTTTGGGGCTCTCCATTCAAACTTGTCTTGGGGATGGGAGCCTTGGATGGCAAGAGCACGCGCCGTACGATGGGATTATCGTGACTGCCGCGGCTCCGCATGTGCCGAAACCCCTGATGGAGCAATTGGCCCTCGGCGGTCGGCTGGTTATCCCGGTCGGAGGCCCGCAGTCGCAAGTGTTGGTCCGCATGCGCCGAATTTCAGAGCAGGATTACGACTATGAAGAATTCGGTGAATTTCGCTTTGTGCCACTGATTGGGAAAGAGGGCTGGCGCGAAGCACCGGAGATACACCCCAAGTCCTCGTCCTCGTAGGGCCAACGGCGTCGGGAAAAACAGCGACGATTATGCAGGTGGCGGAGTCGCTACCGCTGGAGGTTGTTTCTGCCGATTCCCGCCAAGTGTATCGGTACCTGGACGTTGGTACAGCTAAACCCAGTCGGGAAGAGCGCCAGCGTGTGCCGCATTACTGTGTGGATATTCGCAATCCGGATGAGACTTATAGCGCCGGTGAGTTTGCTGCAGAAGCGCTCCGGCTTATTCCGGAAATCTGGAAACGGGGGAAGCTGCCCTGCGTCGTAGGAGGCTCTGGATTCTATATCCATGCCCTCTGCTACGGACTCTTTGAACCACCCCCTGTTCCAATGCTGGCGGCTATTCGCCGTGAGCTTCAGAGTCGTATGGAGCGTGAAGGACGCGAGGCACTCTATGCGGAATTGCAGCGAGTGGATCCAGTCTCGGCTGTTCGGTATGCCGACCGGAACCCCCGGCGTATTCTGCGGGCGCTGGAGTTCTTCTATGCTGCAGGTATCCCTCTTTCTCAGGCACAGCAGCGTTACCCTCCGAGTGAACGCCCCTTTATCGCTTCCTGGATAGGAATTGCTTGGGAGCGGGAACGCTTGTATGAGCGCATTAACCGTCGGGCAGAGTGGATGTGGCATCATGGGATCGTAGAGGAGACTGCCCGCGTCTTGGAGATGGGCTATTCTCCCGAGGCCCCGGGACTCAACACACACGGCTACAGGGAGTGTGTGGCGTACCTCCGCGGCGAACTTTCTGCTGGGGAAGCCCTGGTGCTGATCCAACGACGGACGCGGCAGTATGCGAAACAGCAGTGGACGTGGTTTCGCCGATACAAGCACCTGTACTGGATTCCAGGCAGTTCCGACCCTGCAGTCACAGCGGATCGACTCTTAGGAGTACTCCGGGATTGGCTACCGAAAGAGTTGTTGGCATGAGCCTGGAAATTTGCTTCAGAAAACGCTGATGAACGAACACCAGTAGGAAGTAACTCTCGGAGAAGCGCCGAGCTTGGGTTCGGAAAGAGGCTGCCAGGAGGTAAGGGGCGAAGCGGGGGTCGTCAATGAGTGCTTCAGCTTCGGCATTGAGCCGAAGCCGATCGTCGCGGCGGCTCTTGAAAATGAACGCCGCGGGCTGACGGGCAAAAAAGTAGGAAAGAATGGAGCTATCCTGTGCAGAGCCACTCCACTGATGGCGTGCCAGAAAGCGATCGCTGAGACGTCCGCCATCAATAGTGGGCAGAGCGGTTCGGTAAGGAATGAGCCCTGCGTCGGGATAGACCACAATCCAAGCGTCCTGAGGTAAGAGGCGTTGCAGAAACTCTGCAGCGGCCGCGTGCTCTTCATTCAGCAGTCGGTGATAATCGCGCAGGAATTTGCGCTCCTGCCAGCGCCACAGTCCAACATGGACCGCAAGCTGTAATGCAAGCAGACCAAGAGTAATTTGCTTTAATCGGCGGAAACGCAATGGACGCACGGAAGCAGTCACTTCTGTTGTTCGCAGACCGTGTTCCATCAAAACGGCTGCCAGGCATAGCCCTAACGGGTACAGCATTGCCCAGAAGCGGTGAGCGTAGTTCATTTGCAGTGTAGAACGGGAGTACTCAGCAAGAAGTATGAGAGTTGCTCCTCCGAGAGACATCCCCAGGGGGGTGTACTGGCGGAAATACTGCCGCAGCCGTTGTACCATGGCTTCCCATTCGACTACACTGAGCACGACAGCGATAGCTGCTGGAATTGCCCAATATTGTGCTGCGAACTCCAGAAACGAGAAGAGCGCGGCTAACCCGAGTCCGTTCGCTTGCTTTGCATAGTAAGTGTTGGGCAGTAGGTCTCCGTAGAGATGCCATCGCCAGAGAGTTACAATCCCCAACGGGAGGAGGAATATGGTCGGAAATGCCAGCACAAAGGAGCGGGGGAGCTCGAGCCGGAGCGCGAACCGGAAGGGGAAGTACCGTTTCTTGTGGACTGACGGCCGGAGGAGTATGCCCGCGATGAGTGCACAAGCGAATAACATGCCTTCTGGGCGCACCAGGGACAGAAGGAGCAAGATCCCCACCAGGCTAACGATCGTGGGGAAGCCTTGAAACTTTGACGAGACTACCCGGACGGAGAGCCATACAGCCGTTGTCAGTAGGGCGACGAAGAGCATGGTTTCTAGTCCACTCAGGGCGTGCGTGAAAAGGAAGGCGGCGGTGAAGTACAGTGCTAACGCTCCTATTCGAAGGCTGGTTCGTATGTGGAGGTCGCGCAACAGGAGCCATAGAACGAGGGCAGTAGCAGTGTAGGCACCGAGTCCTATAGCCTTGGCAAGCGCTTCCAGTGGGAGAGCAGTTGCACCATGCCCAGCTGCAAGCAGCGCTAAGTAGAGCGTCCCGGTGTAGCCTTCTACGGCTGGTTCTCCGGGATTCCACACTGGGATACCGGTGGTGACCCAATGGCGGGCATAGCGAAAGAGGATGTAGGCATCGTCTACAGTCCACCATGGGGCGGTAATGAGGGTGATGGCAGCGTACGCCACGGGAGCAAGCAGAAGCAGCGCTGTCCGGGGCGTCCCAGGGGGCATGGGGCTTACGGAGGATTCCCGTCAGCGTGGGTTTCTAACTCGCAGCGGCTATGAAGGTGCCACTGCACCAAGCGGCGAACTCCTTCTGCGAAAGGTGTGCGAGGCTCCCAGCCCAGCAGAGCCTTTGCACGGCTGATCTCGGCCTCCGTGGATGGAACGTCGGCAGGGTGTGCGGGATAAAAGACCAAGCGTGCTCGCCGCTGGAGGGCATCCTCTAAAATGGCTATTGCATCCAGTAGCCGAACGCGCTGACTATTTCCTAAGTTGATGACAGCAAACCCTAATGGACGCAGGGCTCGGATGGTGCCCTCGGCGATATCATCTACGTACGTGAAATCGCGTTCCTGCATCCCGTCTCCGAAGATTTCCAGAGGTTCATCCCGTAAGAGGCGCTCGGCAAAGATGTACAGGCTCATGTCCGGTCTTCCCGCTGGGCCGTAGACCGTGAAGTAGCGCAGCACAGTGATGTCTAACCCGTAAAGAGCGTGATATGTTGCGCAGAGCAGCTCTGCAGCCCGCTTGGAGGCAGCGTAGGGCGAGAGGGGGCGGTCAGAAGCGTCTTCTTCCCGGAAGGGAGGAGTCCCCGCGCCGTATACACTGGAGGTGGAGGCCAAGACGAATTTGCTAATTCCTTGCTCCCGACACAGCTCCAGAAGGTTTAGTGTCCCGATGACATTTGTGTCATAGTAACTCCAGGGGTCTTGGAGGCTCTGCCGAACACCGGCGCGGGCGGCCAAGTTGAATACAGCTTCAGGGTGCGAATTCTGGAGGACGGATTCTAACGCAGCTTTCTCTGTAATGTCTGCTCTCACGAACTGGAAGTTCGGATACTGGTGCAGTTGGCGTAAGCGCCAGACCTTGAGCCGAGGGTCGTAAGCGTTGTTGAGATTATCAATTCCGACAACTCGCGCTCCTTGCTGGAGAAGACGTTCACTGGTTTTCCATCCGATAAAACCTGCACAGCCGGTAACGATATACGTGGGCATTGATTGAGAGCGCAGCCCCCACCATTTGTGCCCCCAACGGGATTCGAACCCGTACCGCCACCTTGAAAGAGTGGTGACCTAACCCTTAGTCGATGGGGGCATATTCTACCACACGCGAAATTAGGGCAAAAACCCACGACTCAATGCCAAGAGCTGACTGGCTTAGCTGCCAGTATTCGAGGCAGCCCGCCAGTTATCGAAACTGTGCTGTTGCTTGCACAGGGGTTTCACGATGATGCCTTGTCCTTAAGCAGTGGTTTGCGTAGAGAAGCAGTCTCGGGGACGGACAATCCTACTTAGGGGCAACGGGAGTGTCTTCGTGACCTACGGCTTCTTGTGCTTAGCCTTACGCCAGTGGTGGAGGAAGGCGCGCTCTATCTCTCGCGGAAAGCGGTATTCGAAAAGCACGTACCGGGCAAATTGCTCTTCAGAGAGGAGGGGACGCAGAGCTTCTGTCCGCTGCTGTAGGAGGCGGAGCAGCTCGTGCTGATGGCGGAGCAGCTCTTGTAAAGAGCGCTGTCTCTCCTCTGGGGAGCCCGAGGATTGTAAGGCTAATGAGAGCCGTTGGGCCGCGTTGTCGAGCTGGCGAAGGGTGCTGTCAATGCGGCGGTTGTAGGCCGTGTAGCGCAGTAGGAACTGGTTGCCGCTGCTTTCGTCCAGCCCTACTTCATCCAGCAGGCGCAGCGTCTTCCACTGCTCCAGCCGTTGTTTCGCGCGTTCCCATGCCGCTCGGGCTTCCGGGGAGGGGTCCGTGCCCCATTGGATGGGAGGAGATTGAGCCCACACCAAAACAGGGATAATGGCAAGGAACGACGCGAGAATACTATGGTGCTTGCGCCGTTGCATCTTCAGACCAAAGTACTTCTTCTGCGAGGCTGTTGAGAAGCTGCCCGATTTCGTCCTCCGACGCCGTGGGTAGAGGTGGTAGAGATGTCCGTGGCTGTGCCACCGGTGGGAGCCCGGAGTACCAGTATGTGAGGGTTACGATACCATCCGTGTAGGGGAGGGGCGGATCTAACTCTACGGCTGCTGGAAGGAATTCGCGTTCTCCCTCAGGAGGCACGGGAGGGGGAAAGGAAGCGGAGTACCACCACACAGCGAAGAGAGCGAGTCCAAGAGCTGGGAATAGGACCTTGGCAACAGGCTTCCACCAGTGTACCGATTTGACGGTCTTCTGGGCCTCCCAGAGGTTGAGCACCCGAAGTGAGAGGGAGCTGGAACGGCGTTCCAGCTCGCGCATGTATTCCATGGACTCCAGGCGGCGGAAGACTGCCTGGATTGCTTCCACCTCCGCTGCCAGGTCAGGGTGTCTTTGGAGAGCCTTTTCCACACGCTGGGATTCCTCGGGAGAGAGGTTCCCGAAGGCATAATCAGGCAGAAGGCGTTCCAATTGACTACGGCTGTATGGTGTGGGGATCGTCTCCATTGGGCTTCTGCGAGGCTTGGCGGAAGTACTCCCCATAGGGGCCATTCAGCAAAGCGTTTGCGATTTTGCGCACAGCGAGGAAATAATTTGCTTTGAGCCCACCGATGCTGGTGCCTAACATCTGGGAAATCTCCTCGTAAGAGAGCCCCTCCATGTAGCGCAACACGAAGGTTTCGCGTTGTTTCTCGGGTAGGTTGGACAGCACGGTATGAAAATAACGGTTGAACTCCTCTCGTTCGTGTGCCTGGTCTGGGGATAGAGTTGTTGCCTGTGGTTCTTCGTCCCCGGAGAAGGCTTCGTCCCAGGGGAGCCATTGAGCACGCTTGCGCTGGCGCAGCATGCTCAGAGCGACGCGGACAGTTATGCGATACAGCCAGGTGCGGATAGTGCTCCGGCGCTCGAACCGGTGGAGGTGTTCAAAGGCTTTCAGGAAGACCTCTTGGGCAGCGTCTTGAGCGTCCTCATGGCGTCCCAGATAGCGATAGGCAACACTGTAAACAAAGCGCTGATAGCGTCGGACAAACTGAGCTGCCGCTAACTCACGGTCACCATGGCAGAATTCACGGATGAGCTCTTCATCGCTTGCGATGCTCAGAGCTGTGAGATGTGCCATGAGAAGTCCTTCGCAGACTGCTACCGTGTTTTTAGACTTTCGGGGATTCGGCAGGGTTTAGCAGCGGGTTTCAGCCAGAAGTTCTATGATTTCGTATTCCATTTCGCCGGCTGGGACCTTGATCCGGATACGTTCGCCGGCTTGCCTGCCCAGGAGCGCTTTCCCCAGAGGCGAGGTTACGGACAGTTTTCCGCGCTCGAAATCCGCTTCTTCGGGACTAACGAGCGTGTACTCTACGACGGAGCCGGTTTTACAGTTCCGGAGGCGGACGGTAGAGAGGATGTACACTTTGCCGTCGTTCGGTAATTCTTTGGGGTTGATAATGCGGGCACGCGCTAAGACCCGTTCCAGCCGGGCAATGCGCATTTCGAGCATCTCCTGCGCTTGTAGGGCGGCGTCGTAATCCGCGTTTTCGGAAAGGTCTCCATGGGAACGGGCATCGGCGATTTTCTGCGCGATTTGCCGCCGCCCCTCGCTGCGAAGCCGGCGTAGCTCAGCTTGCAGCTCCTCGAAACGCTCACGGGTCAGATAGATAACTTCAGCCATGGCCGTCCGCACTACGAGAGTTACTTTGTTCCACTTTATCGCTGGTTGGCTCTGCTGTGGGGATAGCGGGGAGATGCCCCACGGTGAGCCAGTGGCCTAATTTTTGCTGTTTTGCCAAGAGGTAGCCTAAGTTCCAGTCGTTGGGCTCAATCTCAATAGGCACTCGTTCAACGATTTCCAGGCCGTATGCTTCTAAACCAACGATTTTCCGTGGGTTATTCGTGAGGAGGCGCATTTTACGGACGCCCAGAAGACGCAGAAGTTGGGCGCCGATTCCGTAGACTCGCAAGTCCGGCCGGAATCCCAGACGCTGATTAGCTTCCACCGTATCCAAGCCTTGTTCCTGCAAGGCATATGCGCGGATTTTGTTGCTAAGGCCGATGCCACGACCTTCTTGTTGCATGTAAAGCAGAACGCCTTTGCCTTCGCGCTCTATGATGCGCATAGAGGCATGAAGCTGAGGTCCACAGTCGCAGCGCAGTGATGCAAATACATCGCCGCTCAGACACTGGGAGTGGACGCGAACGAGGACGGGTTCGTTTTCGCCCCAGCTTCCTTTCACCAAGGCAACGTGCTCTTGGGAGTCCACAATGTTCTGGTAGACCACGATGTGAAAAGTCCCTATGACAGTAGGCAGAGTAGCCTCTGCGACAGGGCGGACTAGCGTGTCGGTGCGGAGTCGGTAGGCGATGAGGTCACGTACGCTGATGAGCTTGAGTCCATAGCGATGGGCGAATTCGGATAACTGTGGTAAGCGTGCCATAGTGCCGTCCTCGTTGAGGATTTCGCAGAGGACGGCGGCGGGCTTGAGTCGTGCCAAGCGCATGAGGTCGATGGCGGCTTCTGTGTGTCCGGCTCGGCGGAGGACCCCTTCCTCGACGGCGATGAGTGGGAATACATGTCCAGGTCGGGCAAGATCTTCAGGCTTTGTTTCCGGGTCGGCTAAAGCTCGCGCAGTTGCCGCTCGGTCAAAGGCCGAGATCCCCGTGCTGGTCCCGTGGAGGTAGTCCACGGAGACGGTAAATCGTGTGCCGTGAAGAGCTGTATTTGTGTGAACCATAACGTCGAGCCGGAGCTCATGGGCGCGTTGCTCAGTGATGGCGACACAGATGAGTCCGCGGGCCTTCGCAGCCATGAAGTTGATGGCGTCGGGGGTGCAAAACTGTGCTGCACAGATCAGATCGCCCTCGTTTTCGCGGTCTTCGTCATCCACGACGAGCACCATCTTGCCCGAAACCAGGTCTTGGAGAGCTTCTTCAATTGTATTGAAGTGGATGCCGCCCATAGCTGTTACTTTTTCAACACCGTGGCGATGGCAGATTTTTCTAGACGGATACGGGTATTGTCAGCAATTTGGAGGACAACGACGCTGTCCTCAATGTCGGTGACGGTGCCGTGGATGCCCGCGGTCGTGACGATACGGTCACCCTTTTTGAGTTCGCTGAGCATTTTCTGATGCTCTTTCTGCCGCTTAACCTGCGGGCGGATGATCATCACGTAAAAGATAAGCAGGATAGCACCGAAGAAGATGAGCGTGCTAATTAGTCCGGCGGTAGGGTCAGCGCCCTGTGGAGCAGCGGCTGCGTAGATTGGCGGCATTGGGATCCTCGTCTGATGTTTCGACTTTTGCTTGTTGGAGGCGCTCCAGAAACGAGCGTTTCCAGTGACGAAAGCTTCCATCCCGTATTTTCTGCCGTGCTGTTGCCAAAAGCCAGTGGTAAAACGCCAAGTTGTGTTCCGTGGCGAGTATAAGGGCAGTGACTTCGCCTGCAGTGAAGAGGTGGCGCAGATAGCCCAGAGTGACGGTACGGCTAACTGGGTGGTCAACTTCCGGGTCTATGGGTTCGTCAGAATGACGCCAGCGGGCGTTGTGAATGTTGATTTTGCCACGGGTTGTGAAAAGCTGCCCGTTGCGGGCGTTCCGGGTGGGGAGGACACAGTCGAAGAGGTCCACACCATGTTCGATAGATGTCAGGATGTTTTCGGGGGTGCCTACTCCCATGAGATATCGCGGGCGGTCGGCGGGCAGCAGTTCGGTAGAGAGTGCTACCATATCGTACAGCAACTCGGTTGGTTCACCGACGGAGAGCCCGCCGATAGCGAAGCCGTCGAAGTTCCACTGACAGAGTTCGCTTAGACATTGGCGGCGGAGTGTGGGGTCTGTCCCGCCCTGCCCAATTCCGAACAAGAGCTGACGGCTGCCGTAGCGGGGCGCGCTGGACTGGAAGGCTTGCCAAGCCCGCTGTGCCCAGAGAAGAGTTCGCCGTACGGCACACTCGAGGACTGCCCGCTCGGCTGGGTACGGCGGGCACTCGTCCAGTGTCATCATTATGTCGGATCCCAGCGAACGCTGAATAGCGATGACTAATTCTGGGGTAAACCGATGGAGTGAACCGTCAATGTGAGAGCGGAACTCCACTCCGTCGTCAGAGAGGCGCCGGAGTTGCTGAAGGGAAAAAATTTGGTAGCCGCCGCTGTCGGTTAGGATTGGTTTCTCCCAGCCGATAAAGCGGTGTAGTCCACCTGAGCGTTCAATGGCCTCAATCCCAGGGCGCAGGTATAGGTGGTAGGCATTGCAGAGCAAGATTTGCACACCTAACTCATGTGCCCGGCGGTGGTCCAGCGCTTTGATGGTTCCCTGCGTTCCTACGGGCATGAAGGCTGGGGTTTCCACGGGACCGTGGGCGGTTCGGAGGAGTCCAACGCGGGCATTGGACTGGGGATCGGTTGCGGTAGTCTGAAAGCCTATGGTTTCTGGAGCCATTGGCGCCACCGCTGGTTGAAAAACCGACTCATGGGGAGGCTGAGGCATAGACCCAGGACGTCTGCCAGCCAGTCCGTAATGTCAGCGACACGATGTGGGACGAACAGTTGGTGGACTTCGTCGGCTGCGGCGTAGAGCCCCCCCAGAAGAAGCGTCCAGAGAGCGATCATGCGGAAGGAGCCTTCTCGGAGCTGCGCCGTGAGGGCCAGGGCCAAAGCCAGTCCGAAGCCAGCGTAGAGCAGGGCGTGGATTAGTTTATCAGCCCACGAAACTCCTGCGGGAGGCTGTAGGCCCGGGATGTGCGAGATGAAAGCAATTGTAGCAGCGTAGAGCAAGGCGGGGAAGAGAGCAAGGTAGCGCTTCATACAATCGCTGGCTGTGGCAGGACGGAAGGAAGGGCATCCAAGAGTGCGGAAGCTGTGAGGCTTTCTGCAGAGCTGGAACGGAGACACTGGTCCCCGGCGGCACCGTGGAGGAAGGCAGCAAAAGCAGCGGCCTGTAGGGGTGGGAGTCCGCGTGCCAGCAGAGCTCCAATTATGCCTGCAAGGACGTCTCCCGAGCCAGCGGTTGCCATACCGGGATTACCTATGCAGTTCCAGTACGAACGCTGCCCGTCAGTGATGATAGTAGGGACGTGCTTGAGCAGGACAATGCCACCCCAGCGTTGCGCCCAGTGGCGCGCCAGCCAGGGGGCACGGCGTGAAACGTTTTCCCTGGATTCACCTGTCATGCGGGAAAATTCCCCGATATGCGGAGTCAATACCCGCGTTGGTGGAAGGCAGCTCTCCGGTGTGATTGTTCGGAGGGCGTCCGCGTCTATGACTGTCGGCAAGCGTTCCGGTACCAGTTGGAGGAGTTCGTGTAGCGTGGGGGTGGCGGCGATTCCGGTTCCTGGTCCAACGACAAGTGTGTCTACGCGCTCCAGGAGTTCTTGGAGTGCAGGCAAGGCTTCTGGTGTCAGCCATCCTTCGGGGGTTGAAGGTAGCTGGCGCGCAATGATTTCGGGAGAGACAGCACTGTGAATGCGCCCAGCAGTATAGAGGTAAACCAGACCGGCACCGCTTCGGATAGCAGCATTGGCGGCCAGAGCGGCTGCTCCCGCCATCATTGCCGAGCCAGCGACAATGCCCACCCTTCCATAGTCAAACTTTGTGCTAATACGGCGTCGAACCGGAAACCCGGCTTGAACGTCCGACCACTCTAATATCCATGTGTCAGCCTGCTCGGCCGCCAGTGTGTGGGGTACCCCTAACGAAGCCACTTCTATTTGCCCACATAAGTGCCACCCCTCGTTGAGGAGGAGGCCAGTTTTGAGGGCGAACATAGTGATCGTGAGCTCAGCGCAGAAGGCCTCGGGGTCAGCTTCGCCGGTTTCTGCGTTCAGTCCAGTGGGGATATCTATCGCTACGTGTCGGGCGGGCAGGGAACGCAAAATGCGCAGGATGGTAAGAACGTCGTCCCGCAGGGGCGGGCGGCTACCAACGCCCAGCAGAGCATCTACAACCAAGTCCGCTGGTGGGGGCAGTGGTGGAAATTGTCCTGGAGGGATGTGGACTGTGGAGATGCGGAGGCCTTCCAGGGCGGCCAGGTTGGTGGCTGTTTCTGGGGACATGCGTTCGCGAGCACCTGTC
This sequence comes from Candidatus Kapaibacterium sp., assembly GCA_025055465.1. Classification (GTDB taxonomy): domain Bacteria; phylum Bacteroidota; class Ignavibacteria; order Kapaibacteriales; family HRBIN21; genus HRBIN21. Next base: position 3,358 of record JANWXA010000005.1, on the reverse strand, counting down.
CACCAAACATGCACCTTCCAACCTCGGCAAGTAAGGTGGCGCGCTAAAGCGAAACCATCTCCGCCGTTGTTGCCGCTCCCGCAGGCGATAAGGGCAGTGGGCCTGTTCGGGCGCTTTTCCCCAAGCCATCGTTCCAGAATGTCTGCGGCGGATCGGGCTGCATTTTCCATCAGCAGCGCCGACGGAACTCCTTGCTCTATGGCGAGAGTGTCTGCACGCCGCATTTGGTCGGGAGTAAGAATGGGAAGCATGCTGGGTGTCCTTGGGTGTGCATCAGCGTCGCAAAATTACAGGCAACCTTTTATCTTTGCTTGCTTTGGACAGCGATTACTGTTACGGATACTATGGCAGCCTCTACCACGCCTTCGAGAGCTGAAGGTACCGAGGCAACGCACATTCTTATCCACGGAGCTCGGCAGCATAATCTGCGGAACATTCATTTGGAGCTGCCCCACGGGAAGCTCATTGTCATCACTGGGGTTTCGGGTTCAGGTAAATCGTCGCTTGCTTTTGACACGCTCTACGCCGAAGGGCAGCGCCGGTACGTGGAGTGCCTCTCTGCCTACGCTCGGCAATTTTTACAGATCATGCCTAAGCCTGACGTGGACTCTATAGAAGGTTTAGCCCCAGCAATTGCTATCGAGCAGAAAACGACAGGCCACTCGCCGCGGTCAACCGTGGGCACTATTACCCAGGTATACGATTACCTGCGCTTGCTCTACGCGCGGGTAGGCCAGCAGTTCTGCGTAGACTGTGGCGTTCCAGTTCAGGCGCAGAGCGTAGACCAAATAGTGGGGCAATTGCTGGAATTACCACGTGGGCGCCGGTTCCAGATTCTGGCACCCGTGGTGCGAGGCCGCAAGGGGCACTACCGCGAGCTTTTTGAGCAGTTTCGGAAGCAGGGCTTTCTCCATGTCCGCGTTGACGGGGAGTTTCATGAACTGGAGCCGGGTTTCCAGGTTAGCCGGTACCAAACCCACGATATTGAAGTTGTGGTGGACCGCTGTGTTGCTGCCCCGGACATGCACGAGCGTGTTGCGGGTTCGCTGGAACTGGCTCTCCAGTTGGGCCAGCAGACGGCGCTTGTGCTCGTCGAGGAATCTGCAGGGTGGCGTCCGTGGCTTGTCAGTACTCAGCGGATGTGCCCCCAGTGCGGACGTTCGTATGAGGAACTGGCACCCAACAGTTTCTCCTTCAACTCCCCGTATGGGGCATGTCGTACCTGCGATGGATTGGGGGTGGTTTTCGACTTTCTCCCGCAGGCTTTGATCGTAGAGCCAATGCGTCCAGTAACAGATGGGGCGATCGCTCTTCCTCGCGACCGTCCCTGGGGAATGCTGTGGCGGCAGGTGGAAGGACTTCTGCGTCGTTGGGAAGTTGCTCCAAAAACCCCTTTTGCCGAGCTTCCGGAAGCACTGCGCCAGGAACTCTTCTGGGGGGGCACCGGAACTGTGGCGGTTGAGACCGGTTGGGGCAGCGCTGAGGTAAGGTTCCCCGGGCTGATTCCATTGCTCCGGTATCAGTATGAGCGGGGCAACTCGCGCTTGCGAAGTCGGTTAGAGGAATTCATGGCTTCTGTCCCCTGTTCTGCTTGCGCTGGGGGACGGCTCAAACCAGAGTTTTTGGCTGTGCGAATTGCTGGCAAGAATATCGCTGAGCTGGCAGCCATGCCTGTGGAAGAAGCTTATCGCTGGTTGCAGCGGTTGCCCGACCAGCTTTCTGAGCGTGCCCGACGGATTGCACAGGTTATCCTGCAGGAGCTGCTTCAGCGGTTGCAGTTCCTTGTGGAGGTTGGAGTAGGCTATTTACAGCTCAATCGTCCAGCACAGACTCTCGCTGGTGGCGAGACACAACGCATTCGGTTAGCAGCGCAGTTGGGTTCCCAGTTAGTCGGGGTCTTATATGTATTAGACGAACCCAGTATTGGGCTGCACCCCCGGGATAACCACCGCTTGATTGCTGCGCTGAAGACTCTGCGGGATATGGACAATACGATTGTGGTGGTGGAGCATGACCGGGACATGATGGAGGCAGCGGACCTGCTGGTAGATATCGGTCCCGGGGCTGGCATCCATGGGGGCGAAGTCGTGATGGTAGTATCGCCGAAGAGCCTCAGTAGCTTGCCGGAAACAATTCGCCAGCGGTCGCTGACGGCACAGTACCTCTGCGGTGAGAGAGAGATTTCCCTGCCACGGCAACGCCGTCGTGGACAGGCTGCCTCGCTCGTTCTGGAGGGGGCCTGTGGCAACAATCTCAAGGAGCTCACTGTGCGCTTCCCGTTGCAAACATTGATCTGCGTGACTGGTGTTTCAGGGTCGGGCAAGTCCAGCCTGGTGATGGACACGCTGTATCCGGCGCTAATGCGCCACTTCTACCGTAGTTCCATGGTGCCGCTCCCCTATCGGGCTCTGCATGGGGTGGAGCATCTTCGGGGGGTGGTAGCTGTTGAGCAAAGCCCCATTGGACGGACACCGCGGTCAAATCCGGCAACGTATACGGGTGTCTTTGATCATATCCGGGCCTTCTTTGCGCTTCTGCCGGAGGCGCGGGCGCGTGGGTATCGTCCGGGCCGCTTTTCTTTCAACGTTCGGGGTGGACGCTGCGAAGAATGCGAAGGGGCCGGTATTAGGCGTATAGAGATGGCCTTTCTACCCGACGTCTACGTGCAGTGTGATGCCTGCCAGGGGCGTCGGTATAACCCTGAAACGCTTGCCGTCTGCTACCGCGACAGGAACATTGCTGATGTGCTGGATATGACTGTCGAAGAGGCAGCCGAGCTTTTTGCCGACATCCCCCACATTGCCCGGAAGCTCCGCATCTTGGAGGAGGTTGGCTTGGGCTATATTCGGTTGGGGCAGCAAGCACCGACGCTCTCCGGCGGGGAGGCCCAGCGCATCAAGTTAGCCCGGGAACTCGCCAAAGGTGGCAGTCGTACGCTTTACATCTTGGACGAGCCCACGACGGGCCTTCACTTCGAGGATATCCGTATGTTGTTGCAGCTCCTCGGTCGCCTGGTGGAGCTGGGCAACACTGTTATTGTCATTGAGCACAATTTGGATGTCATCAAGTGCGCAGATTGGATCATTGACCTAGGACCTGAAGGAGGCGGCGCTGGTGGGTATTTGGTTGCTGAAGGGACTCCGGAAGAGGTTGCGCGGAACACGGCAAGCCATACTGGGCGTTTTCTGCGCGGGATATTACAGCGCCATGCGCGGCCGGTCTGTGTCTAATCCAAGAGACTGGCATACTCAGCGGCGTACTCGTAAATAGCCTTGGCTAAGCCCCGCGCCAGCTTCCATTGCCCCTTTTCGGAGGCGAGGAAGCGCTCGTCGGCGGGATTGGACAGGAATCCCATCTC
>JANWXA010000059.1 GCA_025055465.1 Candidatus Kapaibacterium sp. | reverse complement strand
TCTAAGCCTTGCTCTTCGTACACAGGATCATAACGCCCAGGACCATAGCTGGTGGCGATGCGGAGCTCTAACTCTTTCTCGTAGAAGGGCTGACGAGGTACATTCATGCCCACAGCACCAACAACCACGATACGGCCCCGCTTCCGTGCAGCTCCGATAGCAAGTTCCACCGGCTGATTGGAAGAAGTACTGGCGGTAATCAGCACGGCATCCACGCCTACGTTGCGCGCCCACCTCTGAAGGTCAGCAACAGCCTCCCAGGTGCTCGGAAGCGTGAGTTCACACCCCAGATGCTGCGCTAGCTCAAAGGTGGAGCAGTCCTTATCGACACCCGCTACCCGGCAGCCGGCCGCGCGCAGAATCTGCACTGTCAAGAGTCCAAGCAAGCCAAGTCCAATAACAACAACTTGCTCGCCAATCCGAATATCGGCCTGGCGCACGCCGTTGAGCGCAATAGCTCCAAGAGTCGTATATGCAGCAGCTTCCAGGGGTACGCTCTCAGGTACACAAGCGACCAGCCGCCGCGGAACAGTCACATACTCGGCATGAACAGCATACCCTGCCCCAGCACAAGCCACTCGGTCGCCAGGGGAAAACTCCGGAGTACAGGATTCCAGCACGATCCCCGCAACGCTATAACCCGGGGCCTTGTATGCTCTGAGCCTTGCCCGAACCTTGTCTAGCGTAGTCCGGATGCCTTCACGCTGCACACTCTGCCAGACTTGTCGAACCAAATCCGGCCGTTCTAATGCCTTTTTCAGCAGAGGAGCCCGTGCTACTGCAACGCTTGCCCTCTCGGTTCCAGCACTAATTAGTGAAAAGGCTGTGCGTACCAACACCCCCCCGGGCAAACACTCCGGCAGCGGAACCTCCAGAAGCCGAATCTCGCCCGTGCGCTGGTGTTGCAGAACTTGGAGCATGCACGGAAGGGAGGACTCAAGAGCTATAGCGAAGCTTCTGTCGGACCCGCTTCTCGGACATCTCGCGGATAAAGTAGATTCGAGCTCGTCGCACTCGCCCCCGACGCAACACTTTCACGCTCTCTACAACGGGCGAGTAGAGCGGAAAAATGCGTTCTACTCCGACCCCATGGGCAACCTTTCTCACACAAAAAGTCCTACTCGCCCCCTGCCCACGAACATACATGACGATGCCCTGAAAATGCTGGATCCGTTCCTTATCGCCTTCTACCACGCGAACAGCTACGTTCACATAGTCGCCTGGACCAAATTCCTCTATCCGCGCCTGATCGCCGGAGGCTACCCGTCGGAGCTCCTCCCCTTCTGCTTTAGACATTTCTTCCACTATGGCAAGCTTTGATGAGGACATCGCAGCCCCTTCGGAGATTCCCCAAACTGAAAAACACACAAAATTACACTTTTACCAATGGGTGGAGAGCTCAGGCATACAACAAGTAACGCTGTCGCAGGAGCTGAAAGGCATCTATCCCATGCTCAAGCCAGGGCCGGAGTGACTCTGCGGAACAGAGCGCTTCGGCAAAAGCACGATGCCCCAGAACCTTCTGAAGCATGTCCCAGGCCTGAGGCCCGATCTGGTGGCAAAAACCTGGAGCCATTTGCCGCAACTGCGTCGCGATAGCGACAAAGGCGGCGAAGAATCGAGCGTCATGGCGGGCTTCAGGTACCAGAAAGATGCCATCGCATACCTGTCGGGCATGGCGTCCCTGTTGAGGAAGAAACCGGGCAACACCGATGCGAACCCCCAGCGGCAAGAGCACCGTACGGAGTGCTTTCGCAAAGCGTTCGGCAGGAAAGCCTGGCGCACCAAGAAATTGAAACGGGGTTGGGGTGCCAATACCAATGCTCCAGAGACCCATCTCCCCAATAGCCCCTGTAATGACGGCAGCCCGAGCAGCAGTCGGCGTGGAAATGTTCGGCGAGGGAGGAAACCATGGGAGCCCAGTTTCTTCCCACACCATTGTCCGTTTCCATCCCTGCATCGGCACGATCACAAGTGAGCAGCGACGTATCGCACCCGTTGGCGAACGGGGAAGCCACCCCGCCTCGTTGAGCATCCTTGCTAATTCCCCAATCGTGCAGCCGTGACGGTAGGGAATGGGCAGCACCCCTACGAAAGAGCGGAGAGCCGTATCCAGCACGGCTCCTTCCACAACCGTCCCCCCAAGCGGATTAGGACGATCAAGTACATAGACAGGAATCCCCTGATCCGCACAGGCGTCCATGACAGCATAGAGCGTGCTCAAATACGTATAAGGCCGAAAGCCAACGTCCTGCACATCCACCACAACCGCCTCCACACCCTGGAGAAGTTGCATCGAAGGGCGGCGCCGTGCCCCGTAGAGTGAGTAACTGGGGATACCCCATACCGTGTCATCCGGTACGGGAAGCCCCGCCGGGGTAACCCCCCAGAAGCCATGCTCTGGGGTCCAGATAGCAACCACACGGAATGACGCTATAAGCAACTCCAAGCTAAGGCGCCCGTCAGGAAGCCGAGCCGCCGCATGTGTCAGCACGGCAACCCGTCTGCCTCGGAGGCTGTCCTGATACGTCTCCACAAACCGTTCTACCCCGAGCCGTAGGGAGGCATGGCCCGTCACCACGAGCACCAAACAGCCGAGAAGCACAAGCAAGTAGGGCTGAGTCATCGGGCACGTGGGTGAAAGGTACGATGCACTTCCTGCAGGTAGAAGCGATCCATGTGTAAATAGATTTGTGTCGTCGTGATATGAGCGTGCCCCAACATGTCCTGCACTGCCCGCAAGTCCGCACCGCCCTCAAGTAAGTGGGTGGCAAAGCTATGACGTAACGTATGTGGGTGAATAGCCCGCCGGATCCCTGCCTGCTGCGCTGCCCGCTGGACAATTTTCCACACCGCCATGCGGGACAGCCGTCCCCCGCGAGTGTTCAAAAACAAGGCGTCCGTCGGTCGGCGGCAAAGAAAAGGACGCTCCTCACCACAGTACCGCCCCAACCAGTAGAGAGCGGATCTTCCAATTGGTACCAGACGCTCCTTAGCACCTTTCCCCCGAACCCTCACCAACTCCTCGTCCTTCAGCACATCCCCGAGTCGAAGGCCACACAGCTCGGCAACCCGGAGTCCACAACTATAGAGCAACTCCAGAATTGCCCGGTCGCGCAACCCGCACGGTGCCGAAAGATCGGGCTGACACAACAGGCGCTCCACCTCTGCGATACTGAGTACCTCTGGCAAAGGGCGCTGACGGCGCGGCAAGACACAAAGTTCTGTTGGGTCTGACTCTACAGCACCAATAGAGACAAAGAAGCGATAGAGCGCACGCAAGGCCGCCATATACTGAGCCTGCGTGGCTACGCCCAACCCCAATTCCCGAAGTCCGAGAAGAAACGCCTCCACTTGCGTAGCTGATACCTCTGCAGGATGCCTTGCACCACTGGCACGCAGAGAGTCCCAAAAGCTACGAACGTGATGGACGTAAGCCTGTACAGTGTTCTCCGCCAGCCCGTGCTCGAAACGCAAATGGCTCTCAAACTCCCTCAGCCATAGAGGAATAGCTGGATGACTCCGAAGCCGCGTGGACTGTCCCATAGGGGACTCTCCGATGCTGAATGCCCACCATCCCTTCCAAGAGTGCATCCCGGGCACGCTGCAGCTCGCGGAAGCTCAGGGGAGCTTCGTCAAACTGCCCATCGAGGATGCGTTCGCGAATAATTTCATCCAAAGCTGTTGCCAACCGTTCGGGTTCATCAGCGGGCAATGCATGGGTGAGGGCTTCTGCTGCATCAGCAAGCATGAGAAGCGCTGCTTCCTTCGTTTGCGGCTTGGGGCCAAAGTACCGGAAATCCTCTTCGTTCGGTGGTGGCTCGTTGCGTTTCCGAGCCTGCTCTACAGCCTTTTGCCAAAAGACCCGGATAAGCATTGTCCCGTGATGCTGGGGGATAAAATCAATGATCTGCGAGGGTAGGCCATAGGACCGTGCCAACTCTATACCCTCGATGACATGCTCTCGAATAATTGCAGCACTTTTCTTGGGTGGGAGCCGATCGTGCTTATTATCCAGCCCAATCTGGTTCTCCGTGAAGTACTCCGGCTTCGTAAGCTTCCCGACGTCATGAAAGTATGCACCAACGCGCACCAGCAAGACTCGAGCCTTGATTGCCCGCGCAGCCTGTTCGGCTAAACGCGCAACATTGAGCGTGTGTTGGTATGTCCCTGGAGCTTTGTGCTGCAACTCTCGCATGAGGGGATGTTCCAGGGAACTATACTCCAGTAACCGCATATCGGTTGCAACATTGAACGCGCGTTCCAGGATCAGCAGAACCCCAAAGGTAAGCACGGGAGACACGGCTGCATTGAGTCCAACCAATCCGCAATGTAGCAGCAGGCTTTCTGGGCTGCTCTCCTGGGCCACACCAAAGACCAAGGTAACCACCCCCATTCCTAAAAACGTAAAGAACATGGAGCGAAAGAGCTGCCGCCGGCTCTCCAGGTCCCGTACTGTATAAGCCGCCAGCATCCCTCCCAACATCAACATCAACCCGGTCGGATAATCTTCCTGTCGTACGCCCGCTACCAAGAGCGAGGCAGTCACGGTTACGTAGAACGCCGTTCGGGAGTCCAATAGGATCGCCACCGACATGGACAGCGCCGGCAGAACAATGAGATATTCCAAGGGGAGTGGTGCCGGGATCGTCCGCGAAAGCCAGGCTAAAGCAGCAATGCAAATAAGCCCCAGCCCGAGCCCTGCTAACTGTAGGTTGTCGCGAAAAATTCGCGGGCGTAAAAATCCCAAATACACAAATAGAACTGAACATATCAGTGCCGCATGACCAAAACTTCCCATAAGCGTGGAGATACTCACTTGGAGCTTCTGCTGGAGTAGACGCGCATTAGTGTAGGAGCGAAGCTTCGCAATTGTGGTGTCAGTAACAATGTCCCCGGGAGCAATTATAACCTCACCTGCCTGCACAATGCCCCACGTCTGGGGAAGAGCCTGGCGCACCGCCTGCCGCACTGCCTCGGTAAGCTCTCTTTCGTAAAACAGGGTTGGTCGCAATGCTCGCAACGATACTTCCAGTGTCAACTGCTGCAGAGATAAGGGGACCCGACGTTCTACAAGAGCTTTCAATAGAAAAGCCGCCTCTGCCGAATCCAGGACCTGATCCAGTGAGGCAACCTGCTCCATAACAGGACTACGACGCACGGCAATTTGCTGGGCCGGAAGGCTCCCCTTTGGGACGTTTAGAATATCCCGTTGCATGAGTTCGGCTAAAAGATCCACAACCGTACGATGTATCTGCCGCAGGTGCTCTTCCTGTATCAGTTTCAGCAGCTCGTCGGATAACGCTGCTCGGTGCTGGGCAGCGAGCGTATCCCGATACAGGCTATCCACAAGCACCGCAACTCTTTGCTCCAGCTCTACACGCCGATACGGCCGCCAGAAAAAAACTGGTAGAAGGCCCTCCAATGCCTGTTGTAGCTCCCGTTCGTAGACTTCGGTAGGTTTTCGTACAACAAAGCTGTACTCTGCCCTTACGATTGGCCCCTGCCATCGTGTCCCAACCTCTACCCGACGAGGATACCATTCGGGTGGAACTTCCTCCCTCCACCACGGAAAGAACAGACCGCAGAGTGCGATTACAAACCCAACTAACAAAACTCTCAGCCCCAAGGAATAACGCAATCCCTCTCCCTCCTCTCCAGTCTGCAAACGCTTTTGGAGCCGTGCAAAGAGGGTTGGCGTCTCCATATCCTATGGTCCTTTCCCCGTTCGTTGCTTAGGACGCAGGCTCCTGAACCTTCGTGCAGTTCAAGGACTCTCGCCGCAACTGACTCCAGAAAGACTGGACAACGTTCCCTCGGTACTCCTCCGGGACAAAGCACCGCAGCCGTTGCATACATCCCCACACCTGCATGGGTATCCCTTCCTGCAGCAATTGGCCACAGAGCTCTACAAGTCGTGCTCTCTGCTGCCGCGTGGTGTACAGTACTGTCACCAGTGCCCCGGGGCTCACAGATGCTGCTAATGGGATATCGGAACTGATCAGCACCCATACTCGTTCAGCCTCCTCCCAACGGGCAAGGATGGCACCTCCGTCAACGGGCTGTGCCCGTACCGTCTCCGGAACTTCTCCCGGTATAAACGCCAGCAACCGAAGCTGCTCACGGCTAACAACCAACGGCACCAGCTGGCCCGCTACGGTAGAAACCACCGTCTCCCCCAATTCCGGCACAAAGGCTGAACGAATTCGCAGACAGAGCCCCCAGCGCTCTGCCAGCTCCACCATACGAGGATGGAGCAATCGCAAGCCAGCATGCGCAATCTCCTGTGCCTGAGCATATGACAGTTGGGGAATCAAGCACGCCTCCGGAACGAGCGCGGGATCACACTCTCGGATCCCTGCAACATCAGTCCAGAGCTGAACTTCCCTAGCCCCCACCAGTCCCGCCAGCAATACCGCCGTCAGTGAGGAGCTTTCCTGCCCCATCGTTGTGATATCTCCACGGGTAGAGCGAGCCACAAACCCTTGTGTCAGCACGATACAGCCAGGCTGCAGAAGTGGTCGCAAGCGATACTCTACATTTTGTGCTGTCCTCTCCACCAGAGGCTGGGCCTTACCATGCTGGGCATCCGTGCAGAGCAGTTCAGTAGCATCTACGCTGACAACATCCAATCCCTGTTCCTGTAGGAATGCTTCCACCAACGCAAGAGCCCATCGTTCACCAAAAGCTCTTATAGCATCCAAGGTGCGCGGGGTTAACTCACCTGTGATCCGCACACCGCGAAGATATCCTTCGAGCTGTGCAGCCGTGTGAGCCAACAATTCTGCGACAGTTCTTTGGTGTTTCCCTCCAAGTAACTGTTCGGCGTAGAGCTGATGGTGTTTCACAAGATAGGAAGCTATCTCCAACGCCGTTTCTTCCTGCCCTGCTTCGGCAGCGAAAGCTGCCCGCTCCAGTTCCCGCGTTACCTGCCCCAACGCTGAAACAACAACCAACAGTGGCTGCCCATTGCTATGCTCGCGAATACGCTGCCCTATCACTCTAAAACCGTTCAGCGAACGCAAAACCGCCCCACCAAATTTGAACACAAGGGGGCATTCTTCCATTGACTTGCTCATGAGCACGGGAAACTCCAACAAAATTAGTACTTGCAGAACCTCAAAGAGCACGCTCCTATCACAGCGCCCTTTACCCTTTCGCTAAACCCACCTTGCCAATACCGAGATCTAAAAGCATGGATTGAGTACACTCAAGATCGGAGCTATCCTATGCACCTCTTAGGAAGGTGGCTTGTGATCGTTTTGGGCATCGTTTCTATAACTTCAGCTTCGGGCCAGCAAGTTCGACAGGACAGGTCAGCTCCTCCGGAAAAGCGCTGGGATCGCTGGATAGAACACCTGCGGGGGTACTTAGACCTAAGCACGTACCAACAAGAACAATTGCGCACCCTGCTACGAGAACGGTGGGAACAAAGCCAGCGAGAACGCGAGCTTTTCCGACAAAGGCTGAGAGAAATTCTCACTCCCTCTCAGTGGGAAAAGCTCCAGCAACTGCGTCGTGAGCGACATAAACGCTTCCGCAAGCACTTGCGGGAACACCCCAACAATGACGGGCTTCCATATCGCTAAGCGTCAATCCCCCCAACGCTTGCCTGCCGATTGTTTCGTCCCTGGCCACAAGCCCATTCCCCGACAAGAACAACGTTTCACTGGCCCGGGGACGGACGAAACTCCTCGTCTCCCAGCGGCGGATTAAGCTGATACGAACTTTCCAACCGAAGCGTCGCCCATGGAGTCTCAACTGTGATGATCTTGGGGACACGAATGCCCTCTACGTCTACGTATTCACTATAAAGCTCCGTTACCGGCTGGTCTCCTTGAGCTGTAGGCTCCATTTTTTCCGCTCGCTCCAGCAGATACGAGGCAGTGTTGAAGTAGTAGAAATGGTCGCTCCCATACGGCGCCTTTGCCTTCAGCACAATATAGTCCCCCTTCCTACCAAGAACCTCGCACTGAAAGCCCAGCTCGGGTAGGAATGCGGTATAGAACGGGTGCGCTTGTAGCTTCTCCTTCTCTTGCTCGCGGCCCGACACCTCGTGTCGGATGCCGCTGACCTCTACCCACACGCTGGCTCCATCCGACCAGCTCTGCTGCTGGAAGAAAGGGGTCTTCAGTTGTGAGGCACTCTTGTACGGTGCTCTCCACTTCCGCACGAGCTCACCTTCAATGGACATGTTTTGGACCCGCAGGTGCACCTTGGCCTGCTGAACAAGAGATTGTAAGGAGCTCAGCTTTGCCTTGCCCCCAAGTGCTGTGACATAGTGTTGGAGGAGTTCCTCTACGCTAAGGTTGACGGGCTGATACTCCGGTGCCGGCAAAAGCTCTGGGGTATACTCGTATACCTTGCCCATAGCCTGAAGCCGTGGCAAAATCTCTGGGGAACCAACCACAACAGTTCTCAGCGCCTCGTTCTTCCAGTACCGCTCAGCAGCGTCTCGGAGCTGCCAAGGCGAGACAGCCAGGATTCGGTTCGGATACGTACGCAACTGGTCTTTCGTCAGTCCGTAAAAATCCGCTCGCTGCAGCAGCATTGCGATGAATTCCGGACGCTCGAAGGACCGCAAATACGAACCAACCATGCTCTGCTTGATGCGGTTGAGCTCCTCTTCAGTGGGAGGATACTGCACGATCTGTTCTACTTCCTTTCGGATAACCATCAGGGCAGAATCTGTCACCGCTGTACGGACATCGGCACCCATCGCAATTCGATTGATGTGCTTTGCTTGAGTCTGAAAGGCAAAGGGAGCATACGTATAAGCGTACGTCTCACGCAAACTCCGGAAAAGACGTCCGCCGAAACCCGAACCCATAAGCTCAGCCAGCACTTCCAGCACCTCGTAGTCAGGGTGGATATACGGGACAGTAGTCGTTGTTACCACTATAGAGGACTGCACTGAGCCAGCTCGAGAAATAAAGTAAATGCCGTTCGGCATTGGTTTCGGCGGGGGGACCACTGGAAGTTGCGTTTCGCCACCTCGCTTCCATCCACCAAAGGTTTGGCGCAGTAGGGGAAGGATTTCCTGCAAACTCACGTCGCCTACCACAGCCAAAGTGGAATGCTGGGGCCGGTAGTACCGCTCGTGAAAGCGGCGCAAATCTTCCACTCGTATTCGCTCAATGCTCTGCTCAGAACGTCTACGGGCGTAGGGATGGTCTTCTCCATAGAGTACTTTGCGTGCCATTGTCTGCGCCAATAGGCCGGGGCGGGCACGTTCTTGCCGAAGTTCGGCCACAAGCTGCGGACGCAGCTTCTGTAACTCTTCTGCTGGGAAGGTAGGCCTTTGGATAATGTCAGCAAAAATGTCCAATACGATGCGCAAATGCTTCCTGAGAGTTGTAACGGAAACGCTGGAAAAATCGCCCGATGACGAAGCGTCCAGGCTCGCTCCAACGCTGTCTATCGAGGCCGCGATTTGCTGGGCAGAGCGCTTGCCAGCCCCCTTAGTGAGCATTAAGGCAGTCACATAGGCCATGCCGGCTATGTCGTCATACGCATCTCCAGCGCTGATCTGCAGACGCAATGTCACCACGGGCTGCTCGCGGTCCTCGATAAGAAAGATCCTAAGGCCATTCGGTAGCTGGGTTTCCTCGTACTTTGGGAAGCGGAATTCTTTCGTTGGCAGCGGCTCCGGAGGCTTGCTCCAATCCACCACTTGTGCTCCCGTTGAGAGCGTAGCCCAAAGCAGACAACATATCGTGCAGAGAGGCTTCTTCGCCATTGCCGTAGAAAATTCCGTGGGACCTACTACTGCTGGGAGCGTGAACGAAGATAGGTCAGCACTACCCGCGCGTCCGTCAAGTACGTTTGCGCCACGCGCTGCAAATCCTGCCGGGTTACCCGCAGATAGCGCTCCAGCTCAGTGTTGATAAGATTCGCATCCCCAAAAGTGGCCCAGTACGCTGCCAGCACCAAGGCTTTCTCCAGGGCCGCTTTCTTTCCGGTAACGAATCGGGCTTCTCGCATATTGCGGGCTTTCTGGAATTCCGCTTCCGTTACGCCTTCACGTTTGACCCGCTCTAT